>DAOWGM010000032.1 GCA_030637515.1 Bacteroidales bacterium | reverse complement strand
ATTAAATGAATTGCATGATATTATTAAAGGCTTTGATGCCATAATGGATAAAAATAATTGCGAAAAGATTAAAACTGTGGGTGATGCATATATTGCTGTTTGCGGAATGCCTGTTCCCGATCCTAAGCATGCTGAAAATATTATAAATGCAGCTATTGATTCTATTGCATTTTTAGCAAATAGAAATATTAATAGTAAGTATAAATGGGAAGTGCGCCTTGGAATACATACAGGCGAAGTTGTCGGTGGAATAATCGGAACAAAAAAATACATTTATGATATTTTTGGTGATCCGGTAAATACAGCTTCAAGGCTTGAAAGCAGCTCACAAACAATGCGAATTCATGTATCCGAAACAACTTACAAGCTCGTAAAAGATAAATTTGATTTTGAAGAACAAGCTCCGCTCGAAGTAAAAGGAAAAGGGAAAATGAAAATGTATTTTGTAAAATCTACTTAACAGAATATTCTATATTTGTGATAAAAATTCTTCTATGTCACGAAATGCAGAAAAATTCCTTGATACATTTAACTTTATCGAAAAACACTTAAAATCAAAATATAATAATGGATATTATATGCCTTTTGGAGATTTAATTCGAAAGGTATCTGCAAAAGAAGGCGTTATAAAACGTTTCCGTGAAGATTTATTTGTATACTCAGATTTGAGAAATGTTATGGTTCATAACTCCAGAATAAACGGACAAATAATTGCTGAGCCTTTAGATGATGTAATTGAAAATATTGAACGTATATGGAATCAGATTCAGCATCCCGAAAAGGTATCCAAATTTAAAAAGAAAGTCCATTATTGCTTTACAGATGATAAGCTATCAAAAGCTTTGAAATTTATTCATGATCATAAAATTTCTCAAATTCCGATAATTGAAAAGGGTGTAATAATTGATGTTTTAAATAGTAGCCATATTGCAGATTGGTTAGCTGCAAAAGAAATTGTGTCTCCATCTGAAGTTAATATCGGCGAAGTGCTCGAGAATGCCGGGAGGAATGGTAATTTCGAGATTATTTCGGGTAATATGTCCGTATTTGATGCAGCTGAAATTTATAAAAATTCATATATGAAACCACCGGCAAACTGGTATTACGATGCACTTGTTATTACACCAACCGGAAAATCAGATGAGCAAATGATTGGTATTATTGTGCTGAAAGATATTGCAGAATATATAAGTGTTTAACCATTTTCCCGTTTCCATGGCTGAAACTTCCAATATGTAAGACTTCTCCAAAGCCACTCAAAAGGTCCGAATTTGAAATTTCTAATCCATATCGGAGAGATAATCAGTTGTAAAATCCAAATGCCAAATACAATGAGAATTTGTTCCAATCGGTCAACTTTACCAAACAATGCAAGTCCGTGTCCGTAGAAAATTGATGTGCAAATAATAGTCTGTATTAAGTAATTTGATAATGCTGTTTGTCCTACTGCTTGTAAACTATTTGCCAACCAGCCTTTTTTATACGATTTTATTAAAAGCATTACCAGCCCAATATATCCTAATGCAACAAAAATGCTACCCCAGTAATTAAATTGGGAGCCTAAGAAAAATGAATATTCCATTGAGAAATTGTGATCAAAATTTTTGTATACTCCAAATCCTACAATCAGGTAACCTATTATTAATCCAATTAACGACAATTTTAGATAATACGTTTTTGACTTTTGTGCAGATAGGATTCCTAACTTATAAAGAGCCATTCCAATTAGCATTAAACCGGATGTGCGCCATCCTATATGAAAAAAGAACAGAAATGTTTGCATTTTAATTGATTCAGGAATCCTGATTTCCATTTGGCCGGAATAACTGCCCGAATACAGATTCATTTCTCTTGAAACAGATTCTGCTGCCGGAAGCCATCCTTCCATCATCCCTATTCGGGAAGCCTCCGGTATATATGGCATTGAAAAACCCGTTAAGAAATAAAATACCGAGGCAACAGATATAAAAATGAATCCAACAATTATTAAAGTTTTTGGTTTCTTTTTTCTTAACAGAACTACCCAAAGAGCAGCCATTGCATAGGATACTAAAATATCTCCATACCATAATAAATATGCATGTAGTAAACCAATAACCAACAGCCAGAATGTTCTTCTGTAATGAATATTTAATGATTTGACACCTTTAACCTTTAATCTGTCAGTAAACAATATTATTCCTGCGCCAAACAGAATAGAAAAGATTGTCATAAACTTTGAATCAGCAACTATATGGCTAATAATCCAAACAATTTTATTAATCCCTGTCAAATCACCATAGGCTGTTGGATTTAAATAAGCAGCACCAATCATCGACATGCTCTGTATGTTCATGATTAATATTCCAAGAATTGCAAATCCTCTTAATATATCAAGAGATATTATTCTTTCTGATAACTGGGTCGGAGATGTTTTCATTTTTTAAGTTTAATATTTAAATCCAATTATTATTATATCGTCAACCTGTTCTTTATCGCCTTTCCATTCTTCAAGAGTTAAGTATAAGGTTTCCCTTTGTTCTTCCATTGGTTTATCATGAATCTCTTTTATAAGATTTTGAAAACGAAGTGGTTTGAATTTTTTATTTTTTTCGCCCCCAAACTGGTCCATATATCCATCAGAAAAAATATAAAAAGTATCATCTTTTACCAGTTTTATTATTTTGTTTGAAAACTCGTGATATTCATGTGCGAAACCAATAGGCATTTTATCGGATGGGTATTCAATAAGTTCTTTATTATGGATAACATAAAGTGGATTATTGGCTCCTGCAAACTGGATTTCGTTATTGTCAGTATCGATAATACATAATGCAATATCCAGACCGTCCATTGTTGTAACTTTTTTGGTATCCTGCTTTAAGGTATGCACTATATGTTGTCTTAACTCATTTAGTATATCGGCTGGTGTAGGGTCTTCAATATTACTGGAAATTTCATTCAGGAAAGCAATAGCCAACATACTCATAAAAGCTCCGGGTATTCCATGCCCGGTACAATCTGCTGCAGCCATCATTATTTTACCTTTTTTGCGAGTTATCCAGTAAAAATCTCCACTAACAATTTCTTTTGGTTTAAAAAGTATAAAATATTCGTTTATTAACTGCTTTATGGTTTCTTCTGAGGGGAGCAAAGCATTCTGAATTCTACGGGCATAATTCATGCTTTCAACAATTTCCATATTTTGTTTATTAACAAAATTGTATTGTTCTTCGAGTTGCAGTTTCTGGTATCTTATTAACTCAATACTATCTTCAATTTGTTGCCTTGCTTCTTTTTGATCTGTAATATCAATAAATACACCTCTAACACCAGAGGGCTTGTCATCTTTCATAACTCGTGAAGCATAAGCTCTGACAGGAACAACTTCACCGTTTTTTCTTTTAATAAGGTATTCATTTCCATGAGAATCTTCTCCATCGAAAATTTTCTGAAGATTTTCCATTGCGTGTTCAACCTTGTAATCTACAAATAGTTTTTCAGCACCAATTCCCTCCTTTAAATCATCTTGCGAATAACCAAAAAGTTTTTCTCCGGCTTTATTTAAGAAGATTATGTTTCCATTAAGATCTGTTTCGTAAATACATTGCGGAATCAGATTAGTCATTTCCTGAAATCGCTGGTTGCTTTCTTGTAAAGCATCATCTATAGCTTCAAGTTCTTCGATATATTGTTTTAATTCATCTTCATTTTCTATTCTACACTGCCTTTCGTACTCTAGTTCAAGAGATAGGTCTATGTCGTTTGTTAGTGAAAATATAATGGTTGCAACTAAATAGTTTTTATTCTCAAAGGGGATATGATTAAAGAATACTTTCCCATTGATATTTTCTGATTCAGGATTTTTAAGATGAATAAAATAGATTTTATTAAATGCAATGTCAAGGAGAGTTGTGATATTATTTTCACTTGTATCTTTCAAATCGGCAATAGAAAAAAAATCTTTACCAATAGCATCCGTTCCAAAATGATACTTAAACGAATTGTTTCCTTCTATGATCTGATTTCTTGAAATATAGAAAACAGGATATGACAAATGATCAAAATAAATTGAACTAAGATTTGTTTTATCCTCTTTTTCATCCATAAAATGATTTTTTAAGGAGGGATTTTGATTGTTTAGGCTTATACAAATTACAAATATCTATTGAAAAAATAAATATTAGTACTGATAAATAATTAATTTATAACGGTTTTAATTACTGAAGACGTCAGAATCTGTATTGTTAACCAAAAAATTATTTAAGTAATAATTCCCCAAAAACACCAGATATATAAAACAATAGAGAAAACAGAATCAGCAATTATTATTTTATTTAATTGTGAAGACTTTTTATACAAAATATATGATATGAAAAATCTCAGAAAAAACTGAATAAGAAAAAAAAGGAAAACTTTTATTCCGTGTTTATTAAATGATTTTGCACTTTCAAACCGAAAACGTACGATCTCAGAAAAGCTTCTGGATAATCCTTCGCTTTTACATGGATGTCCTTCGACAGTTGCGCAGGCAGATTTAATCGGATGATTATTTTTTTCAACAGAAAAAATGCCGGAATAAATAAATATCATTATTATTATTCCGGCAAAACAAATATTTAGAATATGATAAGGTTCTTTAACGAATATATCATATTTATTCTTCATCGTCGTCGTCCAGATCTTCTTTAGCTTCTTTAACTTCTTCTGCAAATTCTTCAATTGCCTCAGTAGCAGCTTCTACTGCCTCATCAATTGATTCTTCGGTAAGATCTTCAATTTCTCCTTCTAATTCTTCCATAGCTTCTTGCAGGTCTTCAAGATCTTCATCGTCTAATTCTTCTTCAATTGCTTTTTTAAATTCTTTTCCAAACTCTTCTATTTTATCAGGAGCATTTCTGAAAATATAAAATTGCCATGCTGCAATAGCTGTACCTACAAGTGAAATAACCAATGCTGCAATTATTAATCCTTTTTTAGCATTTGCTTTAGATGCTTGAGAAAATCCAATTGCACTTAAAATAACTGCAATTATTCCTGGAACAATAGCCCACATTCCCAAACAGGGAATAAATGAAATAATTAATGCAATTATACCTAAAACTAATCCGGCAATGCCCAGTCCTTGCCCTGCATTTGATGCTTTGTTTTCTTCCATGATCTTTGAGTTTATAAGTTATGATTTATCAAATATATAAAAATGACGTATTTTCTCCAATAATTGCTGCATGCTTAAATAGATGACATTATGTTGAGAATATCTTTTTCCAGTGTTTCTCTCGGTGATTCTACTATTCGACCTATCTCTTCGCCTTCATAATAAAATATGAATGTAGGTACAAGCTCAATTCCCATTCTTACAATAGGGATACTCTCTGCTTGTTTATTTTTGTCTACACCTGCAATTACCAGTTGACCCAATTGTAGGTCTATGAATTCAGTTATTTTAATAAATCGCGGGACTTCTCTTTGACTATCACTGCACCAGGTACCCATTACTATGAATATTTCCAGTTCAGGTATTAAATCCGGATTAATTGATTTTAAAGTTTCTTCATCAACTGAATAACTGTTGTATTCAGGTAAAAACCACTGTGTAATACTATTTGATTCTAAGCTATCTTTATCGCAATAGCCAAGGAGGATTTCCTGATTTGCATTTTCATCAAATACAATTTTATTCATTTCTTCTTGCGAAAATAATGAGCAGGTTATTGCTAACAACAATAATAAAGTGCACAATTTTTTCATAACTTTCTATTTTTCAAATTTACATGCAATATATTTAAAACTATTTTACTTATAAAGTGTTTTATAAGATTATATTTTAAAATAAGTAATGAATCAGCCTTTATCTGAAAAAAGATCACGAATAAATTTCAAGTCATTTTTATGGCATGCCATATTTCTTGCACTGGCAAGTAATTTTATGGATATTGATACTGTTATTCCTGCTATGCTCATACAGTCGGGAGGTACATCGTTTCATCTGGGAATTTTAACCGCAATATTGCTTGGAGGATCAAGTTTTTTTCAACTGTTTTTTGCCAGTTATTTATCGAATAAGAATTATAAAAAAAGATATTTGCTTACTGCCATTAATCTAAGAGCTTTCTCTTTATTTGTTTTATCATTTTTATTTTTCTTTTCTAAGAATATTAAATCTGATTTAATCATTTTATTCATATTCATTATTATTTCTTTTTTTGCAATAAGCGGATCGTTTGCCAATATATCTTATATGGATATTTTCGGCAAATCGGTAAAGCCTGAAAAACGCAAAAAGTTTTTCACATTGAAGGAATCAATAACTAGTATTGGAGTTTTTATTTCAGCAATGGTAGTGCGCGAACTTTTAAAAAATTATGATTATCCTTCGAATTACAGTTTGTTATTTTTGGTGGCAGCATTTTTATTACTAATTGCATCTCTGGGATTTTGGCAGATAAAAGAAGTACGCTCAAAAATTAAAATCAACCAAGGTATTATAACTTTTTTTAAACAAATTCCTTCTGAAATAAAGCAAAATAGCAATTTGAAATATTATCTGTTATTGATAAATACTTTTGGTTTGGCATTAAGCCTTTTGCCCTTTTTAATACTTTTTGCAAAAGAAAACTTTGATTTAACAGGTAAAATGATTGGTAATTTTCTGGTTTTTCGTGTTACAGGAATGGTTGTTTCAGGAATGGTATTTTACAGGTTAGCTCATAAAGTAAATTATAAATTTATGGTTAAAACTGCATCAATTGCAGGAGCACTAATTCCTGTTGTGAGTTTATTCCTTATTCAGTATCAGTTTTATTATCAATTCTTATTTATATTATCCGGATTTTTTGTTTCAGCATATAAAATTTCTAAAAGTGGTATTCTGATAGAAATATCAAATGCTGATAATAGAGCAAAATATACCGAAATTTCAGGTGCTGGTGATATTATTTCTATGATATTTCCTTTATTGGCAGGAGTGCTTATTTCTGTATTTGGTTTCCACATTATATTTATTATTGTTTCCGTAATTGTATTATCAGGGTTTTTTATTGCCAGGAAACTGGATTGCACTTCTTCAATAAATCAAAAGAGTTAAAGCGTATATAATTAAAGCTTTACAGCGACAAAACAATTCGTATTAAATGTTAAAAAAAGTTAAACTAAGACTTTTAGTTTATGTTTGTGGTATGAAAGAATTAACCAAAGCAGAAGAACAGGTAATGGAATATCTTTGGAAGCTTAAAAAAGCTTTTGTTAAAGATGTTTTAGATCAGTTTCCGGAACCACGGCCGGCTTATAATACTGTTTCGACAATTGTAAGAATTTTAGAAAAGAAGGGAATGGTTTCTTATGAGGCCTATGGCAAAACTCATCAGTATTATCCTATAGTTTCTCCTGCGGAGTATAGAAAAGGTAGATTTAAGGATGTTTTAAGCAAAAACTTTAATAACTCATATAAGAAATTTGCTTCATTCTTTGCACGTGAAGAAGATGTTTCTATAAGCGATTTGGAAGAAATGAAGAAAATTGTTGAAGAAGAAATACAAAAACGAAAAAATAGCAAATGATAGAACTAAGTTTATATAATGTTTTGGAATCTGCAATCATACTTGCAATATTCTGTTTGTTTTATAAGGCATTTCTTAAAAAGGAGACCTTTTTTAAACTAAACAGATTATATTTACTAAGTTCATTATTATTCGCTTTAACCATTCCATTTTTAAATATAAATGTGGGATTGTTTGCAAATCATATTTCTTCTGGGAACGATTTTTTGAATAAGATCTCAGGTATAAAACAGGGATATAACGAAATAAATGAGGTAATAATTTATGCTTATTCAGGTAAGTTAACCTGGACAGTTATTAAAAACTATTTAAGCATAATTTATATTTTGGGAGTTTTAATATCGGGAGTGTTTTTCGTTTTTGGATTGGGAAAAATCATTGTGATGATTTTAAAAAGCAGTCCGCAAAAATACGATGGATACCGGATAATTGAATCTCCTCAAGCCATAGTTCCATTCTCACTTTTTAAGTGGATTATTATAAATCCTGATAAGTATTCGTCCGATGACATGAAGCAGATAATTGCTCATGAGCGAATGCATGCTTTTCAGTTACATTCTTTTGACCTGATCTTTATAGAGGTACTTGTTATTCTGTTTTGGTTTAACCCTTTCATCTATTGGTACCGAAAATCGAT
>DAOWGM010000002.1 GCA_030637515.1 Bacteroidales bacterium | reverse complement strand
CAAATTTAATTTTAGGGGCTTGTGCATGTGAAATTAGGCCTGATAGTAAAATGCTGATTGTTAATAAAAGTACTTTTATTAACAATCAGCATTTTACTATCAGGCCTAATTTCACATGCACAAGCCCCTAAAATTAAATTTGGGAAAGTAAGTCAGGAAGAACTTCTGATGAAAGAATACGAAAGAGATACTGCGGCAGATGCAGTTATTCTTTACGATTCAGGAAACTTAAGATTTACTTATAATAATTATGAAAGTCCGAAAAGATTTGAATTTATATTTAAACGTCATCTTAGAATAAAAATATTCAATAAGGATGCTTTAAATTATGGAAATCATGATATCTATTTATATCATTCGGGATCCAGAGGAGAAAAACTTACTGAATTCAAGGCCTATTCCTACAATATAGAAAACGGAAAAATCACAAAAGATAAATTAGGGAAAAAAGGACTATTAATCGAAGAGTTTGATAAAAATAGAGATATTGCCAAATGCGTATTACCAAATGTTAAAGAAGGTACTGTAATTGAACTTGAGTATACAATTACATCTGATTATTTATACTATTTAAGGGAATGGCAATTCCAATATACAATTCCAACTGTATGGACCGAATTTAACGCCATTATTCCTGAATTTTATAAATACAAGCATTATTTTAAAGGATATAATAAACTTACAATTAACGATTATAAATCTATTAAAAGTGAAAAATTTCAAATTCTTTATGAAGATAACAGTAATACTGTTGGACGTAACGCTTCAGCAAACTTAAACACAGGAGCAAGTTTTGAAAAAACAACAAAAAGAATAACATGGAATTTGGATTCAGAAAGTAAAAGATATCATTTCGCTGCTGCAAATATACCTGCTTTCAGAAATGAGTCTTTTATGCCTTCAAAAGAAAATTATTTATTCAAATTGTTATTTGAGTTGTCGACCGTAAAAATGCCAAGAAGTTCTATACGAAGCTATGCTCAAACTTGGGAGTCTGTTAATGAGGAAATTATGGATGATGATAAAGTAGGAAAGCTTTTAACATCAAATAAAGCTATAAAAAAGCTTTTGTCAGAAATTATTAATGAAACAGACGACAAAAACACCAAAATGAATAAAATTTATAAATATGTACAGAACACTTATAAATGGAATGGCAACAACAAATATTATGCTACCTCCGAAAAAATAAGCGAGGTTATTGAAGAAAAGAGTGGTTCTTCGGGCGATCTAAATCTTTTATTAGTAGCTCTGTTTGGAGAGGCAGGTTTAAATGCATATCCCGTTTTACTAAGCACAAGAAGTAATGGAATGATCGTTCCAGCTTATCCGGGAGAAAATGCTTTCAATTATGTAATTGCCTATATTTTAGATGGAACTGATACATATTTATTTGATGCAACAGATAAATTTTGCACTCCAAACATGCCGCCAGTGCGTTGTTTAAATGGAAATGCCAGAATATGTGGCGAAAAATTTACCGATTGGATTGATATAAAAGCAAATGAAATATCCAGAAAGCAAATTGTTGGAGATTTTACGATAACGGAAGATGGTTCACTTGAAGGTAAACTTGCAACAACAAGAAATAATTACTTTGCATACTCAACTAGGAAAGCTATTGATGAGTATGAGGATCTTGAAGAATATATGGATGAATATGGTAATAGAAACCACAATATAGAAGTGGATGACTATACATTTAAAGGAATAGATAGTCTTGTTTCGCCTCTTGAAATGGTATTAGATGTAGAAATTTTGGATGCTACTAATCAAGCCAGTGATTTAATCTATTTTAACCCTCTCAATGTTTATACGAGAGAAGATAATCCATTTAAATCTGAAGAAAGAGTGTATCCTGTGAACTTTAATTACCCATCTTTGGAAACATATGAAATGAATTATACAATACCGGATGGATATGAGATTAGCGAAATACCAAAGAATTTAAAATTTGAATTAGACGATAAATCAGCAAGCTTTTCATATAAAATAGTTCAAGATGAAAATTCGATAAAAGTCACATTATCAAAAAAAATAGCAAGAACTATATATAATACAAATGAATATTTGCAATTAAGAGATCTTTTTAATCAGATGATTTCAAAACAATCAGAACAAATCGTATTAAAAAGAAAAATATAATATGAAAAGATTTCTTGTATTATTTGCAATATTATATTGTCAGCTTTACATTTTAAAAGCTGACGATATAAAATATGATTCAATTCCTGAAAACCTGAAGAAGGACGCAGATGCCATTATAAGATATGATAACTCTGTATTTACAATTGAATCAATAACAAAAGCTGAATATAAGGTTAAAAAGGCCATTACAGTTATTAATAAAAGAGGAGATAAATTTGCTGACTTAGCAATTTTTCACGACAAATTTCACACTATAAAAAGAATAAATGGGAGCGTTTTTGACAGTAATGGAGAATTGACAGAATCTTTTAGCGATGAGGATTTTTATGATCGAAGCATTAGCTCAAGTAGTGGAAGCTATGACGATAATAGAATTAAGATTTATGATGCAGCTCAAACAGAATATCCATATACAGTTTTTTATGAGTACACAATGATTCTTGACGGGTTTGTTTCAATACCTAGATGGAATCCAGTAAGCTCATTTAATATTGCAATTGAAAAATCAAGTTATAAATTAGTTATTAAAGATGGATCAGATTTTCATTATAAATCTATAAATTTTGATAAGAGCCCTGAAATTACTAATAAAGAAAATTACATATCATACAAGTGGAAAATAGATAGTTTAAAAGCATTTAAACCCGAACCATACAGCCCATATCTTTCAGAGTTTACTCCAGTGGTTTACCTTGCACCTAACGATTTTTATTATGACGGGTATGATGGAAATCAATCAACATGGAATGAACTTGGATGGTGGGCTTATCAGCTTTTATTTGACCGAGATCAAATTTCGCCAGAAACAGTTGGCGATCTTATGAAAATAGTTTCGGTTGATGATTCTGATCTTGAAAAAACAAAAAAGTTGTATGAATATATGCAATCGAAAACCCGATATATTAGTATTCAGTTAGGAATTGGTGGTTTTCAACCATTCTCGGCTTTGGAAGTAGATCAGCTCGGATACGGAGACTGCAAGGCTCTTTCTAATTATATGGTTGCGTTGTTAAAAATTGTTGATATAACGGCTCACTATGCAATTATTGGCGCTGGAAAAGATCATATTGATTTATTTGAAGATTTTGCCAGCATTAATCAAATGAATCATGCAATTGTGTGTGTGCCTCTTGAAAGTGATACTATCTGGCTTGAATGCACAAGCCAGAAAAATCCATTCGGATATCTTGGATCCTTTACTGATGATAGATATGCTATACTTATTACTCCTGAGGGTGGCAAGCTAACCAGAACAAAAAAATACGACAAAAATGTCAACTTTCAATTCAGAACTATAAATGCTATACTGAATGAAGACTGTAGTCTAAATGCAAAGTCAAATACAACATACTCAGGCTTACAGTACGATTTTATTAAAAATCAACTTTATGAAGGTGAAAAAGAACAAAGAAAAAATCTTTTAGATGATTTAGATTTGTCAAATTTTGAAATTAATAATATAAAATATTCTCAGAAAAAAGATTTTATTCCAACTGCTTATGAATATCTTGACCTTAAGTTAAATAATTATGCGAGTAAGTCTGGCAAAAGAATCTTTTTACCTTTAAATTTATTAAACAAACAATCTTACATTCCCAAAAAAGTAAAAGACAGAAAATCAGATGTAGATCTAACTTTTGCTTTTTCTGATTATGATACTGTCAGATATGAATTACCGGAAAAATATACTGTTGAATATTTGCCTGATACTAATCATATTGTCTCGCCCTTTGGAGAGTATTTGTCTTTTGTGATTCAAAATGAAAATACACTGGAATATATTAGAATCAATAAAAGAAATGAAGGACGATTTCCAAAAGAAAAGTATCCTGAATTAATTAAGTTTTATAAAGATATTCGAAAGGCTGATAGACAAAAAGTGATTTTAATTGAAAAATAATAATAACCACAAAAATCAGGTTTACAACCTGATTTTTTTATTATCTTGTTCAAATATCACTTAACATGATAATTCATCTTGGAAACATAATACTTCGTAACTGGCAAGAAAAAGATGTAAAATCGCTTGCTAAAAATGCCAATAATAAGAAAATCCATGACAATCTTCGAGATTCTTTTCCTTATCCATATACTGAAATGGCGGCAAAACAATGGATCGGAATGGTCAAAAATGAGAATCCAACAACTAATTTTGCCATTGAATACAAAGGATCTGCCGTTGGCGGAATAGGTTTGATAAAACAAGAAGATATTTTTAGAAAAAGTGCTGAAATTGGTTACTGGCTTGGTGAAAAATACTGGAATAAAGGAATCGCTACAAAATCTCTTAAAGCTATGATTGAATATTCTTTTAACACTTTTGACATTATACGTTTATATGCTCATGTATTCGAATCTAACATTGCATCTATAAGAGTTATGACAAAATGTGGATTCAGAGAAGAAGCCAGATTGAGAGATGCCGTAATTAAAAATAATACAATCCAGGATTGTTTAATTTATTTCTTATTAAAATCTGATTTTTAAAAACAGTACATTTATCTTTTAATTTTTAAATCTCATAAAATGAAAAAGCTTCTTTTAATATTTTTCTTCTCAGTTGTTATCTTATTTTCTTTGAAATCACAGGAAAACACATTGATATTTGTTCATCCTACTGAATACAATCTGAAATTATTTACTTATTTAATAGACAACGAAATAGTAAACATTGAGAACCTGAAAATTATTGGAGTTTATCACGAAAACGAAGCTTACGATTATTCAAAATCAACAGCATTTCTTGAAAACAATGCTTATCCATACATTAAACTAAAAGAAGTAAATGCTGATATTATTCCAGATCAGCTTTATCAGAAAAATAATTGTACTGATACTTATACTAACTTATTTAAAAACAGTAATGGAGTTTTCTTTTTTGGAGGGCCTGATTTACCACCGGCTATTTATGGTGAGCAGATGAATCTGACAACCCGAATGACAGATCCTTACAGGCACTACTTTGAAGCTTCATTCTTGTTTCATTTGTTAGGAGGTTCTCAGAATCCTGAATATATTCCCTTGTTGGAAGAAAACCCTGATTATACTGTTTATGCTATTTGTTTAGGAATGCAAACAATGAATATCGCAACCGGAGGAACAATGATGCAAGATATTCCAAGTGAAGTATATAATTTAAATTTTGTTGAAGAGGTTTTGGCAACAAACAATAACAAACAACACAGAAATTACAACAATAATTTAGTTATTGATTCAACTTTATTTTCAGGTAATTTTCATGAGATTAAAATTAGCAATCAAAGCCCAATTGCTGAAAATTATAGTGAAAATAAGATCCCATTAGTTTATAGTAATCACCATCAGGCAATAGAGGAATTAGGAAAAAACTTAGAAGTAATTGCAACTTCTATTGATGGTAAAATTATTGAAGCAATTAAACACAATAAATACCAAAATGTTTTAGGGATACAATTTCACCCGGAAGGAACTTATTTGCACAACCCTGAGATTAAATACAGAAAAAAATCAAATGATGAATTAAAGGCAGGAAAACAAATTTTAATTGATCATAAAAGCTATCAGTTCCATCTTGAATTATGGAAAACATTCTCAGGGAAATTAAATAATTTAAGATCGGAAAAATAATTTTCTCCCTTATTCTTTACAAATTCTACGTCCTGATTATCAGGCACAAAAAATCTAATCATTAAGTTCTTGTTATATTTTTCATGCATTTTGTTGCATATATACAACATTTGTATTATGTTTACAACATGAAAGCAAGGAAAATATATAACAGAATAGCTGTACTACGAAAAGAAAAGGGCTTAAGCAGAGTAGATTTAGCCGAAAAAATTGGAGTTAACTTTCAAACCGTTGGTTATTTAGAAAGAGAAGAATATAATCCAAGCTTGGATCTTGCATTCAGAATCAGTGAAGTATTCGGATTACCCGTAGACCTTATTTTTTCTACAGAACAGTTAAAGCCATTAAGCGAATTAATAATTGAAAAGTATAAATCAAAATTAGATTAGTCATGAAATTTAAACACACAAAACAAATTAGAAGAATTGGAATTATTATTAATTTCAAAAGCCTTGTTGCTATAGTTCTTTTTTTTGAATTTATAAGAACGGGGATAATACCAAAAAAATTTATCATTCTTGAACTAATTCCATTCGCTATTCTTCTTATCAGCTATATATTATATTTCGGTAGAACAGGAATATGGAATTTTACTCATAAATCAACAGACAAATTAGATGAACGTGAAATTCAATTAACTAACCAATCGCTCAGATTCTCTTATTCTGTATTTACGGTTATTACTTTATCTTTATTTATGATTTATACCCTTTTAGAAATACAGGTTAATATGGTTTTAGTGGTATCCTTGCTTTATCTGGCACATATACTTCCATCCTACTTTATATCATGGACAGAGAAATCCACAATTAACGAAGAGTAAAATAAAAATGTAAATCCAAATGTCATTCCGGAAGCAGCGAAGCGGGTATCCGGAATCTCGCCTAAAAAAGATTCCCGGTCAAGCCGGGAATGACAGTATTATTTTAATAATTAATGGTTATTGCAAATACTACTTAGTTGATCTTTCAATAATCTTTAAAATAACCTGAACTGCCTTTTCCATCGATTCCAATGGAATAAACTCATGCTTACCATGATAATTATGTCCTCCAGTAAATAAGTTTGGGCATGGCAAACCCATATAGGAAAGTCTTGCTCCATCGGTTCCTCCACGAATTGGTTTTATATCTGGAGTAATACCTAATTCAATCATAGCTTCTTTTGCTTGCTCTACAATATGAAAAACAGGTTCGATCTTTTCGCGCATATTATTATACTGATCTTCAAGTTTATATTTCGCTACTTCTTTTCCATACTTTTTATTTATCAGGCTTATCACATCCTTCATAAATTCCTTCTTTTGCTCAAACTTTTCTTTATCATGATCACGAATAATATAATGTATCTCAGCAGTTTCTACTGTTCCCATAAATCTGATAATATGAAAAAATCCTTCGTAATTCTCAGTTAATTCGGGACGCTGCTCAATCGGTAGCATATCATTTAATTCAGAAGCTACAAGTATGGCATTAATCATTCTCCCCTTCGCATATCCGGGATGGATATTTCGTCCTTGAATTTGTATTGAAATACCAGCAGCATTAAAATTTTCGTATTCCATTTCTCCGATAGGTCCACCATCCAGAGTGTAAGCATAATCAGCTCCAAATTTCTTCACATCAAAACGATCAACTCCTTTTCCTATTTCCTCATCAGGTGTAAAAGCAACTTTGATAGTTCCATGTTCAATTTCTGGATTCTTAATTAAAAACTCCATTGCTATCATAATTTCTGCAATTCCTGCTTTATCATCAGCACCTAATAGGGTTTTCCCGCTTGCCGTAATTATTGTTTGACCTTTATACTCTTTTAACTCCGGAAATTCCTCAATCAATAAGCTAACATTTAATTCTTTATTTATGATAATATCTTCTCCATCATAATTTTCAAAAACCTGTGGTCGTACTTTTGTACCATTCATATCTGGAGCTGTATCCATATGAGCTAAAAACCCAATAACAGGAATTTCTTTTTCGATATTCGATGGTAAAGTCGCTGTAACATATCCGTGCTTGTCAACTTCCACCTCTTCCATCCCGATTTCTTTTAACTCCTTAACAAGCAAATTGGCTAAATCAAATTGTTTTTTTGTGCTTGGGTATGTTTTTGAATGCTCATCCGACTGAGTATCAATCTGAACATATCGTAAAAATCTATTTAAAATTTCTTGTTTCATCTTCTATATTTAAACCTTTTATCCTATTTGATTGTAAAGATATATGAATTATCATCTGAATTGATAATATCTTGTTTTGAAAATAATTTATCTTTGATAATCTTAAATTTATAAAATTATGTTAAGTAAAAATCTACTTCAGTTTTTATCTGACCTTAAAGAAAACAATTATAAAGAATGGTTTCATGAAAATAAGCCAGCTTATCAACTTGTAAAAAAGGAATTTGAACAATTTCTTGCACACACAATTGCAGAAATAGCTCAATTTGATTCTTCTGTAAAAAACATTGAACCTAAAAAGTGTATTTTCAGAATAAACCGTGATGTAAGGTTTTCAAAAGATAAATCGCCTTATAAAACTAATTTTGGAGGATTTATTGTTCCGGGCGGAAAAAGTGCAGGAAATGCAGGATATTACATCCATATTGAACCGGGAAATTGCTTTTTAGCAGGTGGAATTTATATGCCCGCATCCGACAAGTTAAAAGCTGTTCGTACTGAGATTTTCGAAAATACCGAAGAGTTTAAAAAGATTTTAAAGGATGAAAATTTTAAAAAGTATTTTAAAGAAATTTTAAAGGATGACAAATTAAAAACAGCTCCAAAAGGCTTCCCAAAAGATTTTGAGGATATTGATCTATTAAGGTATAAGCATTATATTGTATCTAAAAATATTTCTGAAGATATAGTAACATCAGACAAATTTGCAGATGAAATAAGTGAAGTTTTTAAAGCTTTGTATCCATTCAATAGTTTTATTAACGAAGCTATTAATTATCAATTAAATTTAAATAATTAAAAATTGAATTGTCATTCCCAGCTTGACTGGGAATCTTTTTATAAATTTGAGATTCCGGGTCGTCGCCCGGAATGACATTTAGGATAAAAAAATGTCTTAAAACTTTTAACTCGTAACATTAATCTAAATATGCAAATTCACTTTATACTTGTTGAACCAGCAGTACCTGAAAATGTGGGTGCAGCTGCACGCGCCATAAAAACTATGGGATTTTCATCTCTTCGACTAGTTAATACAAAAGCACATCTCGACGAGAAAGCAAGTTGGTTGGCACATGCTTCTAATGAAATATTAGAAAATGCACTGGAATTTGATTCTCTTAAAGAAGCAACAAAAGATATTGATTGGATTATTGGAACATCAGCAAAAAAGCGCAGAGTAAATGAAGATTACTATCCATCAAATAAGATTAATGAATTAATAAAAGCTAAAGCCAATTCAATTAAAAACCTTGCTATTGTTTTTGGTCGTGAAGAAAGTGGATTAACCAACGAAGAATTAAAGCTTTGCGACATTATCACCAGCGTTCCAATGAAAACAACTTATCCATCATTGAATCTGGGACAATCAGTAATGATTTACGCATACACACTTTCTATGCTTGAAGTCGAAGAGAAAAAACCTGTTCAGAAAACTGATCAGGCTGAATTAAATATATTAAAACTAAAAACTGAAATTATTTTAAACGACATTGGATTTAAAAAAGATTCTGCAATTTATAATCGAATAATGGAGCGATTAATGATTTTAGGTGAAACTGATATTCATTTATTACTTTCCATAGAACATAAAATAAATGAAGCTTTCAAAAATCCTTAATCTTTATATTTTTCTTTAATTATCTTATTTATTCTATTTACATTCTTAGTTAACGAATTTGCCGAAAAAGTAGCTCCTGAAATAGCTTGTATATCGCTCCCATATTTTAAGCTATCTTTTTGTTTTGAATAAAACTGACTAAGCCATCTTTTAGCTGTTATTTCTGCCCCGTAATCTGATCTGTAAACTAAAATCTTAATCAGTTCAATTTCATAATTCGTGTTATAAATAATCATGTAATCAAACTTATCAAATCGCCCTTTTGCTGTTGTTAGCACAACCAAGCCCACTTTCGTATTACCTTTATAAACACTAAAAAACAAATCATTATCATTAGAAAGATCTTTAATTTCTTTTTTATGAATAAACTCTAAATCATAATGTTTTGAAAGTTCTTTTTCGAACTTTTTAGATACTTCCGGGGGATTAGCAATTACATTTACAGATGAAATCAGAAAAATAATAAAAATTAAAAACCGATTCACATTTACAAGTTTTAGGTTTACTATATGAAAAAGTGTTTGGTTAAAACCAAACACCTATTCCCATATCTAACATTGAATTAAATTTGCTTTCGTCGGCATTTTTATACAATTGATAATCTACCTTAAAAGCTGCTCCACGATCCATTTTGAATGCAAAACCAAAAAACAGTTCAGTCATATTATACGTATCATCTGCAGTCATGCCAGTAACTACTGAATTGTGTGTATCATATTTTTCATAACGAAAGAATGGAGTTAATTCATTTTTAACCGAAGAATTATTATGAAAAATATCGTAAGAAACTTCTGCATAATATCCCATTAAAGATTCACCCAAATCTTGTCCTGTAAACATGTTATATTCATTTACATTCGAAAATTTACCATAAATAAATTGTCCGCGAGTATTGAATCCTGCGATTGAATAACGATAATCTAAACCTATCATGCTTATTCCAATAACTGAAGAATCTGCTGTTGCTACTGCATCATTATCGCTTTCATCTAAACCATCGTAAAGAGTTGATTGTGATTTTCCAAAATAACCTGATAAGCCAAGTTTTAATCCACTAATACCGTAGAAATCAACTTTGGCTGCTAAATTTGGTGAGCTAATATAAGACTCTGCACCTTTCTGACGCCCTTTTCTTAATCCATCAGAGCCTCTAAATGTACCAGCTCCATCATAACCATTAAATCCATTAACTAAATAGATTTGGTATCTTAAAGCAGCCGCATTAATTCGACCGTCAATACCTAAACCAATTTCTCTCCAAGTAGTTGGAACAATATTCTTATCAACATTTGGACGTTCTACACCATTAAATGATGGTGGTTCGTGGTACTCATTTATAATTCCCATAGGAATTAAAATCAGACCTCCTTTTACCGACATATTATCTAAAAGTTGATAATTTAAGTACGCTTGCTCAATATAAACCTCTGAAACATGCTCGAATTCAATTTCCGTTATGAATTTTGTTTTTGAGTTAAATTGATATCCCGCAAAAAGAATTAATCGGTGAACATCTAAAATGCCATTCTCACGAAAACCTCCATTCAATGGTTGATTATAATCAATCTGACCATAACCACCAAAATGTAATTTTTCCTGACTCTCATCATCAAAAATACTTTCACTAATTGACTCAGGATTTTTTGTTTCCTGCTTCACTTCTTCTTGTGCAAATAATAAGCTAATTAGTACTATATTGCTTATAAATAATAAAAATACTCTCTTCATTTTATATAGTTATTAATTGTTAACTAATTACATGACAAAGTAAGAATGATTCTAAATAAACTACAATACCTACTATTAGGTATTTTAAGATCTTTTTTTCTTTTTTAAACGAGGTCAAGCTTAATGCGAAGCATGTCAGTACATTACACTAACATGCTCATTAGATTATAAGTAGAAATTTAACTGGGAATAAGAAATTAATCAATCTCTTTATCTCTAAAAGCGTTTACAAATAAAATGTCTCCCATTTCATTATAACCTTCAAACAATTTTTCGCCTTCGTGTTTAATTTGTTCGCTTCGGAATCCAATCATTGTAAGACCAGCCTTAACTGATTTTTCATTAATTAGATTTTTAAGATTCATTGATTCATCAATATCGATAAACTCAACATTCTTAAGTGATATGGGTAAACGACCAGTTTTTACAAGTTCCAATAAATGATCTGTTGCTTCATCATGTTGACCTGGTCTGCGTACATTGAAGATTTTAATTTTTCCACCTTTCCAGTCTGAATGACCCAAAATAATATAGCTTAAAAGCACCATTAAATTCAGGTTCTCATAATCAACTCTTCGCACCCATATATGAATTCCTTCATGAAAATTAACCCCGCGATTTGAACCTCCTAAAATGCAAACATCATAATTTCCTGAACGCACTAAAGGATAATTTTCGGCAATTTGCTCCAGATTTATCGGATCTTTTTTATCATACTCAAAGAGAGCCAGATTATTGTCAAGTCCTGAAATACCGGGCATTTGAATAATTTGTGCTATTGCAGAAGTATATGATGGAGAAACTATAGTATCAACATACACATTACTTTTTCGAGATTCTACCCTTTCAATTAATAAATCAAGTGCTTCTTTAGCCTGATCATGTGCCGTACTTGAATAATATCCCTGAATATATTGAATGTAGGTTCCAAATCCATATTTATGAGATATCCAGGTTAAAAGCTTAAAAGCATTATCGCGATCAGAATTTACCTCAGTAACGCAAATTGCCGAAGGATGCCAGCTTGTCTTTTTCTTAATAGACTGGTTTTTCTGGAGATAAACCTGCAAGTTTCTGTTTATTTGAAACAGAGCGCTTCTAAATATCGATTCAAGACCCTGCCTTTCAGAGTGATAATAACTAATATAAATGTAAAGGATTATCATTACCACTATTGCAATAATAGCGTATAAAGAATCCATTTTAAACATCAAATATACAGAAAAGACAAATCCTATTAATGATAAAACCCAATGAGATCGGAATGTAGGTCTGTATGAAGGAGAAGATCCAAAATGATTTAAGAATGATATTAAACACAAGGATCCATATGTTAGCATAAAAAACATGGATATTATTCGGGCTACTGCATTAACATCTCCTACTAAAACAAAAATAAATGCAATTAATATTGTAATTATAGATGCATTAAAGGGTTCGTTTGCATCTCCTTTTCCCTTTGCCATTAATCTGTTGAATCTCTGGAAAGGAAATGTTTTATCATTACCCAATGCCTGTAAAGTTCGTGGTGCAACCATAACTGAACCAAGTGCTGATGAGATTGTAGAAGCTGCTAAACCAATAGGTATGAAAATCCAACCCCATAAAGCAATATCACCCATTACCAGTTGATTGCCAACCAAATCCTCTGGAGAAGCAGAATTTACAAGTTTGAAAATAATAAAGATGTATATTACCAAACCAGTAAGTGTTCCTGCAACGGTACCAATAGGAATTGATTTTCCAGGATTCTTTAAATCTCCCGACAAACCAACACCGGCCGTCATTCCAGTAAAAGCAGGAAAAACAATTGCAAAAACAATGAAGAATGAATCCATATTCCGTAATGGACTACTTGTAATACCAGCTGCTGCTGTTTCGGCATATTCGGTTTTACCAATAAAAAATAAGAATATAGATAAAAATAAAATTGCTACAACAACATATAATGCTTTCACTCCCATATTTGCACCTTTTTTTAAAATGAGCAAAGCAAGCAAACTCATTGCTGGCAAACTAATTACCTGCCGTGGTAATTCAAAACCATAAGTATTATTAAACCAATTAAAAATAGGTTCAAATGCTTCTGTAAATGCAATTACATAAAATGCAACACTAATAGCTTGCGAAATAAATAAAGCAATTCCGATCGTTCCTCCGATATTCAAACCAAAAGAACGAGAAATAATAAAATATTCACCTCCACCCTCAACTCGCTGATTAGTTGCAATCTCAGAAATAGCAAAAGCTGTTGGAATTGTAACAAAATGACCAATTAGTACGATTAATAGTACTCCGGCAAAACCCAGCGTACCAACAGCATAACCAAAACGCAAGAATAAAATCGCTCCTAAAATGGTAGAAATTGCTGTGAAAAATACCGGTGCAGTGCCGAACCCAATAGCTTTTTTCTGAGACATATTAAATAATTTTTAAACAATTATCCAGTAAATTATTCATCAGTATAAAAAAATGAAAATAAAAATTATCTTTGAGCAAATTTTAAACTATTATGTAACTAATAAGAAACAAATTATGAGAAAATTTTGGATTTTAACATTAATTATCGCTTTTGCTTTTTTATTCAACGCATGCGATAAGTCAAGTGATGATATTATCACTGATGAGGAAGTTGAAGAGATAGTTGATGATGAAGATGATAATGATGAATTGGAAGCTCCTGTAATTACAGGAATGTATGGAACAACAGAACCCATGCAAGGAAGATATTTTGAGTATGAAGTTGCTGGTGGGGAAGGATCTTCATTTACATGGTCTACAGAAGGTTCCGCAATAATTGTTACCCATCCTGAGTTAGGTGCAAATGCAAAGAAAACATATATATATTTCCCCGATGCAATTACTGAAACAGATGATCCAGATTATATATATGTAATTGAAACTAATACTGACGGGTTACAAAGTGAGAAATTTTCATCAAATGCTATTAATATAATCTCTGAATTTGATGCAGTTGGAATACTTGGTTCAGAAACAGCAAACGTAGGTGTTACTTCTAATTTTGCTGCCAATGTAAGTGAATTAGATAAAATATATTCGACATATGCATGGGAATGCACTGGAGGAATTGTCACCGTAAATACCGAAACATGGAAATCAGATATTAATTTCAGCTCAGATGATGTTGGTATTCAGACAATAACAATGACAGAAACAACAGATAAAGGGCTTACTGGAGTTACTACATTTGATGTATCTGTAAATTGTGCTCTGGAAAATTTTACAAATGATTTAGTTGGAACATGGAATGGTGTAGACGCTGCAACTCCATACACTTCGGGCACATCTGAAATTGTCACAACATCTTCTTATAGTGGTCAATTGCTTATCAGTAATATAAATGCAGACTGGATCCTGAATTTCTGGGGAGAAGAAGTTATAAGTGGAGGAACAATATCAGCATCTGTTTACTTAGATGGAACAATTGTGATTTCTGATCAATTTCTGTTTACTACTTTATATGAAGGTGAATCTTACGATTATAGAATTGAAGGAAGTGGAACGTGGAATAATTGTGGAGAATACCCTACAATATCTCTTGCATACTTTATGACTAGTAATGGTACAGAGTGGGGTGCATGGTGTTATGAAAATGGATATTTTGCACAACCATGGTTTGCTATAGAAATAACACTTGATCCTGCAGGAAAGTTAATTAAATCAGAAACAAATATAAAATTTGATTTAAGTCAAAAACCTGTACATTAATACCTGTTTACAAGCTTTAAAACATAAAGAGGGTATCCAACTTTGGATACCCTCTTTACTATGTTTTTTTTCGAATTATTAACCCAAGTATTTCTTAAGCAGCTTATTTTTTGACGAATGTCTTAATCTTCTAATAGCTTTTTCTTTTATCTGACGAACACGCTCACGGGTTAATCCTAACTCATATCCTATTTCTTCTAATGATAAATCTTTACCACCAATACCATAATAATATTTTAATACCATTTTCTCCTTCTCAGGTAATATACTTAAAGTTCTTTCCACCTCTTTGGTCAATGATTCTTCAAGTAAACCATTATCTGCGTTCGGAGAATCATGATTTTCCATTACATCAAGTAAACTTCCTTCTTCACCATCAGAAAATGGTGCATCTACTGATAATGGTTTCCCAGATAATTGAAGTGTATCTTCAACTTTATCCTTAGGTAATTCAACGTATTCTGCAAGTTCGTCCGCTGTTGGAGTGCGGTCAAATCTTTGCTCTAAGGTTGAATATGCTTTATGTATTTTATTAAGAGATCCAACTTTATTCAAAGGTAAACGAACAACTCTTGACTGTTCAGCTATTGCTTGTAATATAGATTGTCGAATCCACCATACAGCATATGATATGAATTTAAACCCTTTGGTTTCGTCGAAACGCTCTGCAGCTTTAATCAAACCTAAGTTTCCTTCGTTAATTAAATCCGGAAGACTTAAACCTTGAAATTGATATTGTTTAGCAACAGAAATAACAAAACGTAAATTCGCTTTTGTTAATCTTTCGAGTGCAGCTCTGTCGCCTTTCTTTATTCGTTGAGCTAGTTCTACCTCTTCTTCGGCAGTAACCATTTCCTCTTTTCCAACATCTTGTAAATATTTCTCCAATGAAGAACTATCACGATTAGTGATAGATTTTGTAATTTTTAACTGTCTCATTTCAGCCTCTCCTTTTCAATACGATTTATAACTCGCTAAAAATCCGGATATTGTAATTATACAATATCTAATTTAATAAATTATGTAATAACTGATAAACAGACTCTTACCCTTAACCCAGATTAACAACTTTACGAAAAATTATGCAAAGAAACAATTTTTTTGATAGAATCAAAAATTATTTTGCATTTCATTGCTTACTCTGTAACGAGATTAAAGTACAAAATGTTTTAATAAATAAGAGTTTTTTCGTTTTTATTAAGGTTTATTAACAATCTGAGAATATATTTCGTAAAATATTTTAACACCATTTTCAATAATAGTATCTGGAAAATCATAATCCGGATTATGCAATTGAGGATGATTTTCTCCACTTCCTAATCCAAAAAGAGCTCCCGGGAATTTCTGAGTAAAATGCGCAAAATCTTCTGACCAGCGGAAAGGCTCTTTCAGTTCTTCTATTTCAATTTTATTCTTTACTGCAATCGTTCTTATAGCCTCAGTTAATTCATTATTATTAATTATGGCAGGGTATTCTTCCGTGTAGGACATTCCTAATTTTAGATTATATCTAAAAGTATTTTCTCTTGCAATAGTTTCAACACGCTCTGTCAATATTTGCATGTCATCATTTGTATAAGCTCTTAATGTAGCCATTATTTCAGCATATCCAGGCGAGGTTCCAAATGCTACTTCTCCCAAACGAGAATGAACAACTGTAACTAAGGTAAAATCAGAAAATCTATTTTCATTAGGTAAAAATGTTAGCTCCTTTATAATATTTGACATTGGTATAGCAGGACTATTACCATTTTCTGGCTCTGCAGCATGCGATATTTTTCCTGTAAGTTTAATAACAATTCCTTTAGATGCCGAAGCAAAAGTTTCATCTTTTAAAACAATACTCCCTTTTTTAAATCCTGGTAAATTATGTAATGCAAAAACATAATCAATCTTTAGCTTTTTAAATTTTTCATCATTAAGAACTCTGCTTGCACCGTATCCATTTTCTTCTGATGGCTGAAATAAAAGAATTACCTGACCTTTTTTAGGAGGATTTTTAGAAAACAAATCAGCTAATCCAGCCATAATTGCCATATGACCGTCGTGTCCACATTTATGTGATACGCCCTTTTCTTTTGACTTATACTCAAAGTCATTTTCTTCATCAATAGGCAATGCATCCATATCACAACGAAAAAGAACAGAAGGACCTTCCTCATTTCCTTTATAAATGCACGCAATTCCATTTCCTCCAATTCCTCTAATTAATTCTGTAGGATTACACTGAACCAAAAAATTTGCAATCCTTTCTGCAGTTATAAATTCAGAGCCGGACAGCTCTGGATTTTGATGTAATTCATGTCTTAATTCAACTATCTTTTGCAGATCAAACAATTGTTCCATAGTATTTAAATGCTTTTTATAATAATACAAATTACTGCATCTCATAAATATTCCAGATAATTTTCACAATTAAAATTAGTTAGCTTAATATTGAAAATACATGAAATACAAAAGTAGGGCAAAGCTTACTGAATTAAAAATAGAAAAGAGATTATTAAATTCTTGATAAAAGTAATAACTTGCGCCCGATTTGAACGAAATAACTAAATGAAAAGAACGAATCTAATTCCATATCTTTCTGTAACTCTGGCTATGATTTTCTGGAGTTATACTTTTATCTGGTATAAAGTTGTGTATGAATTTTATAATCCGATAACTGTTGTGTTTTTCAGATTAATAATTTCTTCTATTTTCTTGTTTGTATTAATGTACCCCTTGAAAAGATTGCAAAAAATCCAAAAATCAGATTTTAAATATTTTATATTGGTAGCTTTATTTAATCCTTTCCTGTACTTTTTAGGAGAAAGTTATGGTATTAAGCATGTATCTACAACTATAGCTGCTGTAATGATATCAACAATCCCACTATTTACGTCTTTTACATCTTCTTATTTCTTAAATGAGAAAATTACAAAAATGAATATTTTGGGAATATTCTTTTCTATTGTCGGTGTAGGTTTTGTAATATTCAATAGAGGTGAAAGTATTGATGTTTCTCCATTTGGAATTGCTATGTTATCTTTAGCAGTTGCAGCAGCCATCGGCTATACATTAGTTTTAAAGAATCTTTCTGTGAAATACAATTCTATTAGCATAGTAACATATCATAATTTTATAGGAATATTTCTTTTTGCTCCTTTATTCTTTATTCTTGATTTTCCAGAATTCAAAACAACAGGATTTTCTCCTGAGGCATGGGTTCCATTGCTTGAATTAGCTATTTTCGGATCTTCATTTGCATTCATTTTCTTTACCTTTGCTATTCAAAAAATAGGAATAGGAAAAGCCAATGCTTTTACCAATTTGATTCCTGTAATAACTGCAGTTATTGCATATTTTGTATTGGACGAAATATTAAACATGAATAAAATTACCGGTATTTTATTAGTAATTGGCGGTTTATTCCTTTCACAGATTAAAGCTTCCGGTTTAAAGAATAAGATTCGTTCGTATATCAGACCAAGTGAATAATGAGTTTTTTAGATCAAATATCATTATCGGAACTTCGTAACAGGGCTCTTGATTTAGAACCTGAAACAAAATCTTTTTTTGCAAAACTTCGAAAGAAAAAACCAAAGAATCTTGATAAAATTGTTCACGAATTACATAATGAGGTTTTTCAGGAAATTGATTGTCTAAACTGTGCTAATTGCTGTAAATCAATCAGTCCTACTTTATACGATAAAGATGTTGTGCGTTTGGCAAAGCATTTCAAAATGAAACCTTCGCAATTTGTAAAAGAATATTTATTTATTGATGACGAAAGCGATTATGTATTTAAACAAACACCTTGTCCGTTTTTATTACCCGATAACTACTGTATGGCTTATGAAAGCAGACCAAAAGCTTGTAGGGAATATCCTCACACCGACAGAAAAAGATTTTATCAGATATTAAATCTTACAATAAAAAACACTGAAATTTGTCCTGCAGTATTTGAAGTGGTTGAAAAGTTAAAGAATAAGAAAGACGAACTTTAATTTACAAAAACGTTTAAACCTTCTTGTATTACTTTTATATTTAAAATTTCGCTCATTTCATCTGGTTCTCCATCGAAATGTATTACATCAGGTGATTTCATTTTAACAATAATACTTTTACACTGATAAGTCTCAAGATATACACTTTTATGAATATTTTTCATAAAAAGACGAGCACCAATTCCCGGAGCGGTAATTAAAGGGAAAGAACGCATTATTACCACTTCCAGTTTTCCATCCTTAATGTCAGCTTTTGGAGCAATGTGAGCATTATTACCATATTGTGAAGCATTGGCGAAGGTTATTAAAAACGCATCACGCATTATTGTAGTTCCGTTCATTGTTATTTCGTATCGTTTGGGCTGGTATCTTCTAAATTCTGAAACTGTTACTTTAACATAATTGGAAAATCCCCGACCATCAAGTTTTGAAAATACATGACCAATATGAGCATCAAATCCAACACCTGTAGTACAGAAAAACTTACGCTCATTTATTTTTCCGTAATCAATTTTTGTTTGTTTTCCTTCTTTAATAAGATTTAATGCTTTTTTGGCTTTCATCGGAATATTTAAATGTCGTGCTAATCCATTTCCTGAGCCCAATGGTATTATTCCAAGCACAGCATCAGTTTCAACAACGCCCGATGCAACTTCGTTTACAGTCCCATCTCCTCCAGCTGCAACAATTTTATTAAATCCCTTATTGATATACTTTTTAACTATTTGAGTAGCTTCTCCAGCAAATTGAGTTATAATAATTTTAACCTCATATTCATTCTCATCAAACATTTGTTTGATCAAGTTTGGAATATAATCCTTAGATTTATTACCGGATACCGGATTTATAACAAATAAGATTTTTTCTTTCATCTCCACAAATTCTACTCAAAACATTCTATTAAACCTGACAAAGTTAAGGTGAAACATGAATTTTTAAAAATATATACGATGTTTTATTAATCATTTTACATAAATCCTTTTATTTCGGATAATAAGATAAATTTCGGGACGTTTAGAACTAAATAAGCTCAAAGTTTATTTATCTTATGTTTCGTTATCTCAATATTTGTATTTTTACGCGATGAAGAAATTATTGTTTGTCTTTTTCATTACCTTTTCTTTTCAGTTAAGTGCTCAAATCGGAGGTACTCATACTTACGATTTCCTGAATTTAATTAATTCAGCAAGAGTAGCTTCTTTGGGAGGTGATGTGATTGCAATTAACGATAATGATTTTAATCTCACTTATCATAATCCGGCATTACTAAATCCTAAAATGAACCACGATTTAGTTCTGAATTATGTAAACTATTTTACTGACATTAATTACGGTTATGCAGCATATGCAACAAATATAAAAGATTATGGAATTTTTTCTGGCGGAATTGAATACATCAATTATGGAAAATTTATTGCTGCCGACGAAACAGGAATTGTAACCGGTGAATTTAAAGCTGCTGAATATGCCATAAACCTGATTTACTCCAGAGCTATTGATAGCAGTTTTCGAGTTGGAGTAAATGTAAAACCCATTATTTCAACTCTTGAGAAATATACTTCGTTGGGGATTGCTGCGGATCTTGGAGTTATTTACAATAAGCCCGGAAGTTTATTTACTTCTGCTCTGGTTATAAAAAATATAGGAGCACAACTTAAAGGATATACGAGCGAAAGAGAATCGCTTCCATTTAATATTCAACTGGGTATTTCACAAAAGCTTAAACATGCTCCTTTGCTATTTTCAGTAACATTAGATCATCTTGACAACTGGAGCCTGGCTTACGATAAACCAGAAGAAGAATCTACATTAGATGGATTGGCCACTACTGAAGAATCACAATCGAAGATAGACAAAATTGCTGATGAGTTTATGCGACACGTGATTATAGGTGTAGAATTTATGCCCATAAACAACCTGTACATTAGAGCTGGATACAATTACCGTCGCAGACAAGAAATGCTTATAGAATCAAAAACTTCAACAATAGGTTTTTCCTTTGGCTTTGGTGTAAAAATATCAAAGTTCTATTTAAGTTACGGACGTGCAACTTATCATTTAGCTGGTGCTTCAGATCATTTTTCGATTAGTACAAATCTGGATAGTTTCAGAAAAAATCTTTAAAATTAATTCCTTCGGTTAATAAAAGAATTTGCCTAATGTCATTTTTGGATTTACCTTTGATGCTTAAATAAAATTCAGAATGATTAAATCAGATAATAAAATTATTATTGCCATTGATGGTTATTCCTCTTCAGGGAAGAGCACTCTTGCAAAAGAAATTGCAAAGTTATTAGATTATAAATATATAGATAGTGGTGCAATGTATCGTGCTGTTACTTTATTCGCATTAAAAAATACTATCATCAATCAAAAAAACCATGAGGTTGATGAAAAAAAACTACAAAACTTAATTGACCAGATTCATATTAACTTCAAATACAATCCTGAAAAGAAAAATCAGGAAACTTATTTAAACAACGAAAACGTTGAAAGTGAAATTCGCAACATGAAAGTTTCTGATAATGTGAGCTTTATAAGCAAAATAGGATTTGTTCGCAAAAAAATGGTTTCATTTCAGCAAGAAATGGGAAATGAAAAAGGAATTGTTATGGATGGTCGAGACATTGGAACTGTTGTTTTTCCTAATGCAGAATTAAAAGTGTTTATGAATGCCAAAGCTGAAGTAAGAGCAGAAAGAAGATATCAGGAATTAAAAGGAAATAACGTTGATGTAAGTTACGATGAAATATTGCAAAACGTTAAAAAACGGGATCATATTGATGAAACTCGTGATGAAAGTCCTTTAAAAAAGGCACATGATTCTGTTGAATTGGATAACAGTAATATGAATAGGCAAGAACAATTAGACTGGATTATTGGTTTAGTAAAGGAACGAATTAATTAAGTTGTTTTAATTGAATTATGAAAATTGAGATTGATTATAATTCAGGTTTTTGTTTTGGTGTAGTAAATGCCATTCAGCTTGCAGAAATGGAGCTGGAGAGAAATGATACGCTTTATTGTCTTGGTGATATTGTTCATAATAGTGCCGAAGTAAAAAGATTAGAAAAAAGGGGCTTGGTTTCAATAGATCATGAACAGCTTAAAACACTTAAAAACTGTAAAGTTTTATTGAGAGCTCATGGCGAACCACCAGAAACTTATGAAACAGCCATTAAAAATAATATTCAATTAATTGATGCTTCTTGTCCTGTAGTTCTAAAACTTCAAAACAATATAAAACTTGGATTTGATGCTATATTAAAAAAAGGTGGACAAGTTGTAATATTTGGTAAAGAAGGTCATGCCGAAGTAAACGGTTTGGTTGGGCAAACAAATGGTAAAGCGATTGTTATTAGTGGACTTGAAGATTTAAACAAGATCAATTTTTCAAAACCGGTAAATCTCTTCTCTCAGACTACAAAAAACATTGACGGATTTTACGAAATCCAAAAAGAGATTAAAAACCGGATGGTTGAAGCTCAAGATACTGAAAATATCGAATTCATTGCTAATGACACTATTTGCAGACAAGTATCTCACCGACAGCCTCAACTGCGCGAATTTGTTAAAAAACACAATGTTGTTGTATTTGTAAGCGGGCAAAAAAGCTCTAATGGTAAAATGCTATTTCAGGTATGCAAAGAAGAAAATCCAAATACTTACTTTGTTTCAGACGACAATGAGCTTAAATCTGAATGGTTTAAAAAAGCTAAATCTGTGGGTGTTTGTGGAGCTACTTCCACACCTCGCTGGTTAATGGAAAAAATTGCCGAAAACATTGAATTGCTTTCAAATTAAAGTAGATTTGTTTTTTAGTAAATTCTAAAACTGAATGAGCAATCAACAATACTTTGCAGATGTAATTCTTCCCTTACCGCTTAAGCAATTATTTACTTATAGCATTCCTGATACATTATACAAAGAGATTGAAGTTGGTAAAAGAGTTATTGTTCAGTTTGGGTCAAGAAAAATATATACCGCAATTGTTCATTCTGTTCATAAAAACGCTCCCAAAGAATATAAGACAAAGGATATTGTTTCCATTTTAGATGGCTCTCCGATTGTAAACGCAAAACAACTAAAACTTTGGCAATGGATTGCAGATTATTACATGTGTTCTATTGGTGAAGTGTTTAAAGCAGCCTTACCATCAGGGTTAAAACTTGAAAGTGAGACCAAAGTAATTTACAATCCTGAATCGATCGATGAAAAAAGATTTAACTCGACTGAAACACTTATTCTTGATTATTTAGCAAGCAAAAATATTGCAAGCATTAATGAAATTTCCGGTGCTTTAAATCGCAAAGATGCTTTACCTGTTATAAAATCTCTCTTAGATAAAAAAGCTGTTATACTTGAAGAAAAGCTTCGGGAAAATTACAAACCCAAAACAGAAACATACATTAAACTTAACGATTCGATTAAAACAGAAGAGCAACTAAATAATGCATTTGAAAACTTAAAACGAGCGCCAAAACAAGTTCATGTTCTAATGAGCTATATAAAACTCTCTGGAGATCTTATGAACAAAAAAACTGTTGAGGTAAAAAAGCAACAGCTAATCGAAGAATCTAAAGCAAACTCAGCTATAGTAAAATCATTAATTGATAAAAATATACTATCAGAATATAACAAAACTGTTAGCCGATTAAATGATACCGAAACAGAACAAACTGAAATAAAAAAACTTTCAGAGGCACAACAAAAAGCTCATGATACTATTCAGGAACAGTTTGTTGAAAAGGATGTGGTCTTATTGCATGGAGTTACTTCGAGCGGAAAAACCGAAATCTATATTCACTTAATAAAAGAACAAATTGATAAAGGCAAACAGGTTTTATATCTTTTACCCGAAATTGCATTAACTACACAAATCATAAACCGTTTGATATCTGTTTTTGGAAATCGTGTAGGTATTTATCATTCAAAATTCAGCGATTCGGAAAGAGTCGAGGTTTATAAAAATATTATTGAACCTAACGACAATTTAAAATATGATATAATTCTGGGAGTTCGATCTTCTCTATTTTTACCCTTTTCCAATTTGGGATTAATCATTGTTGATGAAGAACATGAAAATACGTATAAGCAATACGATCCGGCACCAAGATATAATGCCCGAGACTGTTCTGTTGTTTTAGCACAAATGCATAGTGCAAAAGTTTTATTAGGCACAGCAACACCATCGGTTGAAAGTTATTTTAATGCTGAAACAGGAAAATACGGTTTGGTTCAACTAACAAGCCGTTATCAAAACATTCGGCTACCGGAAATTCATCTTGTCGATATTTTGAGAGCAAGGAAAAAGAAAGAAATGAAATCTCTTTTTAGTCCAGCTCTTTTAGACAGCATAAAAGATTCGCTTACTATAAATGAGCAGGTTATTTTATTTCAGAATCGACGAGGCTTTGCTCCTTATCTCGAATGCGATATGTGCGGATGGATTCCTTATTGCACAAATTGTGATGTAAGTCTTACTTATCATCGACATAAAAACGAATTGGTTTGCCATTATTGTGGTTATACAATTCGTTCACCAAAAACATGCAAGGCTTGTGGAAATGCAGCAGTACAGACTCGCGGTTTTGGAACTCAGAAAATCGAGGATGAAATAAAAATCTTTTTTCCTGATGTTAAAGTAGCCCGCATGGATTTAGATTCTACCAGAAAGAAAAATGCATATCAAAATATAATTGGTGAATTTGAAGATGGCAACATCGATATTCTAATCGGCACTCAGATGGTTTCGAAAGGTCTTGATTTCGATAATGTAAGTTTAGTTGGAATACTAAACGCCGACAACATGCTAAACTATCCTGATTTTAGAGCTTTTGAACGTAGTTACCAGTTAATGGCTCAGGTTAGTGGTCGTGCAGGACGTAAAAATAAACAAGGGAAAGTTATTATTCAGACAAGTAATCCGGAACACCCAATTTTACAATTTGTATTGGATAATAAGTTTGAAGAAATGTACAAAGCACAATTATTTGAACGAAAGAACTTCAAATATCCACCATTTTACAAACTAATTAAAATTAGCGTGAGGCATAAAAAACAGGATGTTGCTGATAAAGCCTCACACAGATTAGCAGTTAATTTAAGAAAGATATTCGGGAAAAGAATTTTAGGTCCAGAGCCGCCAGTGATTTCAAGAGTTCAAAATAACTTTATTCAAAATGTTATTCTAAAAATTGAACGCGAACGATCATATCAAAAAGCTAAACAATTACTCGATGAGCAAATCATAAACTTGATAACTCAAGATAGTTTTAAATCCATTCACATTTCAACTGATGTAGATCCGGTGTAAAAAAGTAATGAGAATTGTGACAATAGATATGAGACCTTCAGATTGCCTTTTAAATTGAGTAAGAAATATTGAAATAAAAAAGAAGCATTATAATTCTGACTGATATCATTTTACAGTATGCTGTTTTGGCAAGCTAAAATAAAAAGTAGTCCCCTTTCCCACTTCTGATTCAAGGCGAATAGATCCTCCTAACATATCAATTAGTGATTTTGAAATTGACAAACCAATTCCTAAACCTTCATACTTTCTTGTTGAAGTAGTTTCTTCCTGATTAAAAAACTTGAAAATATTTTTTGCACTTTCAGGATTAATACCTATTCCTGTATCCTTAACATAAAAAATATAAGCATCCTTCTCTTTTCGGTATCCAGTTTCAATTTCACCTTTAATTGTGAATTTTAAAGCATTGTCTAATAGATAAGAAAGTATCTGTTCAAATTTATTTTCGTCAGTCGAAATTAAATATTTGTTCTCAGTATCCGGATATTTAATAATAAGCTTCAAATTCTTCTTTTCTATTTCATTTTCAAAAGATTTAGCCACTTTCTGTATTGCTTTTTCAACTTCAAATTCATGTACTTTTACTTCTTTCTGGCGGGCTTGTATCTTCGATAATTCTATTACATCCGAGATTGTAGACAGTAAGCGGTTACTTGAAGACTGGATTATTTCCTTATACGTTTCTGCTTGTCGCTCATCAGTATCCTCATCAGTAAGTAGCTCTGCAAATCCAAGAATACCGTTTAAAGGAGTTCTTACTTCATGCGAAATGTTATTTAGAAAAGCTGTTTTTAAGCGATCACTTTCTTCGGCTTTAATTTTAGCAGCTAAAAGATCTTTCTCATATCTTTTTCTTTCAACTATATTTATTATTAAGTATACTAACAAAGATAAACCTACAACAAGGATAATGAGTGCTACAATCAACAATTCTCTTGATCGGGCAGTAGCTTTTTTCAAAGGAATCTCGATCATCATACTCCAGGGTTTATTATCTTCACCAATATGAATTGGATAAAATATCCTTAAAACTTTTTCGTGGGTAAATTCCGATATAGTCTCAAAAGTAAGTTCCTTACCATTTACAATTGAATTATAGCTTAATGTATCATCAGTGTTTAGTAATTCGAAAATATTTTGATGAATTAGCGATGAATCAATATGAGTTATTATTGTACCGTTATTTGATATTAATGAAAGATAACCCGTTTCGTAAGGACGGATTCTATTTAACTCTTTTTGTACGTTTTCAAGGTCAATATCAATTCCAATTGCTCCAAGAAATCTGTTATCATCAATAATAGGCACACTAACTGCTGTTCCGAAAAAAACCTGTTTATAACCAGTGTAAACAAACTTAAATGGTTCGACCAACACTTCCTTCATAGATTCTTTAGCAGGCACATAATGAGGTCCTATGTAATCTGCAGATGTCATTATTTCATAATAAATTGTATCATTGTAACGAAAATATCCTACACCTAAGGTTCCATCTACATTAAAATGAGAATCTTCTTTATATAAACAATCTTTACTATCAAATGCATCAGGCTCCCACAAAGACCATATTCCTAAATAATTTGGATGTTCAATTAATGTTGATTTAAGAATCTTGCAAACTTCTTTTCTTGAAGTTTTATGCTTTCGAAGTAATAGAACCTTTTCCTCAATCGATTTTGCCTCAAATCTTGCTGATGATAAATAAACCTGAACTTCAAAGGCTGCTTTTCGTGAGATTTCAATTGCTAATTTTTTAGAATCGTTATAAACATCTCTTCGATGATTTATTCCTAAAAATAAAAAAAGAAAAGAGAATACAAGTGCTGTAACAATAGTAACGACAATTGCTGTTATTTGATTTGTATTTTCTTTTTTTATACTCACTTACGTTCTTAGATCATTTACAAGGACTTCACATGTAATCAGCTTATTCAAAAATAGATTAATTTGTTATAAGTTAAAAGCTAAGCTATGAAAATATATTGGTTTGTGAATTTGATCATTCGAAGAGTTATTTTTATACAAAAATCCATAAGAAATGAAAAAACTAATCCCTTTATTATTAATTCTTGTTTTAAGCTGTAATACTCAAATTAATTTAGAACAAGAAAAAGAAGAACTACTGCAGACAGACATTGATTTTTCGAACCGATCTTATGAAGTTGGGAATCATAAGGCATTTTTGGAATATGCCTCACCCAATGTTGTTCTGCTAAAACCAGACTCATATCCTATAATTGGTAAGCCTGCGATGAAAGAGCTCTATGATCAGCTATCTGATTCTGGTTATCGTTTAACATGGAAGCCAAATTATGGCAAAGTTGCAAACTCTGCTGACTTAGGTTATACTTTTGGAATATTCTTATTAGAAATAACTGAAGGAGAGCAAAAAGGACGAGTAATTCAAGGAACCTATTGCTCTATATGGGAAAAGAATGCAAAAGGAGAATGGCGTTTTGTTCTGGATACAGGAAATTCTGGATTAGAACCAGTCTCCAATGATCAATAAACAATTATCAATTATCAATTAAAATAACTTGTTGGATTATATTAGAGAATGAATACTGATTATTGATAATTGGCAATTGTAAAACTGAAAAAGTTATCTTTGCATTAATATTTTAAAAAAGCTATTGTGAAAAATTCTGATTTCAAATCTATATTCGATTCTTTCAACCACTTTAATATAATGATTATTGGCGATGTAATGGTCGATACTTATATGTGGGGAAAAGTAAACCGAATTTCGCCCGAAGCTCCTGTTCCAATTATTATGAGTACAAAACAAGAAAGCCGTATGGGTGGAGCAGCAAATGTAGCGCTTAACGTACAAGCTCTTGGAGCAAATCCAATACTTTGCTCAGTAATTGGGAACGATTCTAAGTCGAAAGTTTTTCATAGCTTATTAAAAAAGAGAAAGTTAACAAGCGAAGGGATTTTAGAAGATGAAAGCCGGGTAACTACCGTTAAAACAAGAATTATTTCGGATAATCAGCATTTATTAAGAGTTGATGAAGAGATTGATACTGAACTTTCGTCTGAAACCGAAAAAGTTTTTATAAATAAAATCCTTACTATTCTCGCCGATAAAAAAATTGATGCTATTATTTTTGAAGATTACGATAAAGGATGCATAACACCTGAAGTAATAAAAAGTATTGTTGAATTTGCAAACAAAAATGACATTCCAACTCTTGTGGATCCTAAGAAACGTAATTTCATGGAGTACAAAAACGTTACTCTTTTTAAGCCCAATTTTAAGGAACTTATCGAAGGATCAAAATTGGAAATTAAGGAAGGTGATTTTAATGGCATTTTCTCAGCATCACAAAAATTACGTTCTGAATTATCAGCAAAATATTTTCTTATAACACTTTCAGAATTAGGTGTTTTTATTAGTTACAATGGTTCTTACAAAACAATTCCTGCCGAAATACGGGACATTGCTGATGTTTCAGGAGCAGGTGACACATTAATCGGAACCGCAAGCTTATGTCTTGCTGCCGGAATGGAACCTGATTTAATAGCAGGCATTTCTAATTTGGCAGGAGGACTTGTTTGTGAAAAAGTGGGTGTTGTGCCAATAGATAAAGAGCAACTGTTGCAGGAAACGATTGAGAAATATCTGTAATTTAAAACAATACTTTTCTACTTTTAATTTTATATTCTGTTTCAAATAATTGACTCATTTCACAGTTGCGGTTGTTAATAATTTGTTCATAACTCTAAAAAATTTGTTTACAATTCTTATCTTAGTGAAATAGAAAAACGCGATAAAATTGTATTTTTGAATTCTTGTTTTAGGTACATTATCTTAAACTGGTTAATTTCTAAAAATTATCTCTATGGCAAAAATAATTGCACTAGCAAATCAAAAAGGTGGAGTAGGTAAAACCACAACAGCAATTAATTTAGCAGCAAGTTTAGCTGTACTTGAAAAGAAAGTTTTAATCGTTGATGCTGATCCGCAAGCAAATGCTACTTCCGGAACCGGCTTTGACATAAGAGCAGTAAAAACAAGTATATACGAATGTTTGGTTGATGATCTGGCTCCTACACACATTATCCTTAAGAGCGATATGGAAGTGCGGGATTTAATTCCTTCTCATATTGACTTAGTTGGTGCTGAAATTGAAATGCTAAACAAGCAAAACAGAGAATTTGTACTTAAAAACGTAATAGAAAAGATTAAGGACGATTACGATTATATTTTAATTGACTGTTCGCCTTCACTTGGATTAATTACGGTTAATGCACTTACAGCTGCAGATTCAGTTCTGATTCCTGTTCAATGCGAATATTTTGCTCTTGAGGGTTTAGGTAAGTTATTAAATACCGTCAAAATTATTCAGACAAGATTAAATAAAGAACTTGAAATTGAAGGATTTCTTTTAACCATGTACGACCCAAGATTAAGATTATCAAATCAGGTTGTAGATGAAGTTAAGAAGCATTTCCAAGATATGGTTTTCGAAACTATTATTCAGAGAAATATTAAATTAAGTGAATCTCCAAGTTACGGAAAACCAGTTGTTTTATATGATGCAGCATCTAAAGGATCTGTTAATTATCTAAATCTGGCACGTGAGGTTTTACAAAGAAACGACCAAACCAAAATTGCAAATTCAGAAAAAGTAGTAAAATAAAACATTGTAACAAGATAAATAAAAATGGCAAAACGAAACGCATTAGGCAGAGGATTAGGAGCATTAATAGATGATGCAGGACAAGAACATATTGTAACCGCTGATGCCGTTAACGAAATTGATATTAATAAAATTGAAGCAAATCCTTTTCAGCCCCGTTCAATTTTCAAGGAAGAAGCACTGGAAGAATTAGCAAAATCAATAAAAGAACTGGGAATTATTCAGCCAATTACGGTAAGAAAAATTGATGATAGAAAATTTCAACTTATTTCGGGTGAAAGAAGATTAAGAGCAGCACAGATTGCAGGCCTGAATAAAATACCCGCATTTGTTCGCTTTGCCGATGATCAAGGAATGCTTGAAATGGCTCTTGTTGAAAACATTCAACGTGAAGATCTTGATGCCATTGAGATCGCAATAAGTTATCAGCGCTTAATTGAAGAGTGTAAGCTAACTCAGGAAAGCATGAGCGAAAGAGTTGGAAAGAAAAGATCAACAGTTTCCAACTATTTACGTTTATTAAAACTTCCTGCTGAAATACAACTTGGTATACGCGACAAACAAATTACAATGGGGCATGCACGCGCTCTTGTAAATATTGATAATGAGAAAACACAGCTTAAGTTTTACTATAAGATTATTGATGAAGAATTATCTGTTCGAAAAACAGAAGATATTATTCGTGATATAAATACTCCTAAGTTGAATAATTCAAAAGAAAAAGTCAGACTACCTGAAGAATATGATCAGCTTCAAAAACACTTAAGCGACCACTTTAAATCTAATATAGACTTTAAACGTAACAATAAAGGAAGCGGAAAAATCGTTATTCCGTTTAAATCTGATGAAGATTTAGAGAGAATAATGGGAATTATTGACAAAATGAAATAATTTTACACCCGGTAACAAATAAAATTCAACATGCCGGGAAACTGGAAGTTTACAATTATCTCAAGGTATATAATTATCATAATATTGGTTTGCTCATTCAAAATTATGAATGCACAAAACCTAAGAACCGTGAATGATACTTCAGCTGTTAGTGATAGTTATGTAAAAATCCATTCTCCACATAAAGCAACAATATACTCTGCTCTGATTCCTGGTCTTGGACAAGTATACAATAAGAAATACTGGAAACTTCCTGTTATTTATGGATTAACAGGTGCGTTTATTTATGCTTTCGATTTTAATAACGACCGTTATAACAAATATAAAAATGCATATGCTGAAATGGATGCCGGAAATATAATCGATTTTGAAGGATATACAGATAAAGAAATACTTCTTAGGTTAAAGGATAGTTATCAGCGAAATCGCGATTTAAATGTTATAGTGCTTGCTGGAGTTTATTTATTGCAGGTTGTTGATGCCACAGTTGATGCACACTTATACGATTATAAAATAACCAAAGATGTTTCTATGAATGTTCAACCTTCAATAATAAAAACGATCGACTATCAAAGCACTTATGGTTTTGCATTACAATTTTCCTTTTGATTTAACATTTTATAACTTTATATGTTTTAATACTTGTTTGAATTGTGCTTATTTAAAGCTTTTATCTAAATAGAAATAATAAAATAAAAATATGTTCCGAAAAATATTTATCTCATTTATAATAATCTCCCAATTATCAGTTCTTCAAAGCTTTTGTAAAAATCCTGGCAAAGACAGTCTTTTATATATAAAAAACTTTTCGGCAGATTTTAGTACAAATCTCGACAGTCTGATAAATCAATGGTATGTGAAGAACGCTATTAAAACAGACTATTCTTTAAACAATCAGGATTCTGTTCAGCTTATACCTGAATTTTCTGATTCCGTATACATTGAAAGACTACAAAGGATACCTTCAGTAGTTGAATTATCATATAATAAAATTGTTCGCAATTATATTCATGTTTATACAAAAAAACGAAGAGAGGGTGTAGGAAGAATGGTTGGATTATCAGATTATTATTTTCCAAAAATTGAAGAGATTTTTGAAAGTTATGGTATTCCAACAGAATTAAAATATATGGCTGTAATTGAATCGGCTTTAAATCCAAGAGCCGTTTCTCGTGTTGGAGCAACTGGAATGTGGCAATTCATGTATGGAACTGCCAGAATGTACGATTTAACTGTAAATTCATATGTTGATGAACGACGCGATCCGATAAAATCAGCACATGCTGCGGCTCTTTTCATGAAAGATTTATATGCCATGTTTAACGACTGGACCTTAGTTATTGCTGCATATAATTGTGGGCCTGGAAATGTAAATAAAGCTATTAGAAGAACCGGAGGAAAAAGAGATTTTTGGCAAATATATTATCATTTGCCAAGAGAAACCCGAGGCTATGTTCCTGCATACATAGCAGCTACATATACATTCAATTATTATAAAGAACATAATGTATCACCTATTTATCCTGAAATACCAATTGCTACAGATACTATTTTGATTTCAGAGAATCTTCATTTAAAACAGGTTTCAGAAGTTCTTAATATACCTTTAAAAGCATTAAGAGATTTAAACCCTCAATACAAAGAGAATATTATTCCTGCAAAAGGAACCAGTTTCCCTATAACAATTCCATTAGAATACATTGGTGCTTTTATAGATTTACAGGATTCAATACTTAACTATAAAGATTCCGTTTATTTCAATGTAGATAACACTATTAAAAATCCTCAAAAATCATATTATGTACCACAAAAGCCAACAAACAGAGATAAACATATATATACAGTAAAATCGGGAGATAATTTAGGCTTTATTTCAAGTTGGTACAATGTAAAAGCTTCGGATATCAGATACTGGAACAATATACGTGGTAATATGATTCGTGTTGGTCAGAAATTAAATATTTATGTTCCCAAAGGATCATCATCAAAATATGCTAAAATAAATTCTCTATCTTTTGAAGAAAAACAACGAAGAATAGGTAAAACAACAACACGTACAGAAGAAGTTAAAACAGAACCTATAGACAATAGTTATGTTTATTATAAAGTTCGTTATGGAGATACATTTTGGGATATTGCCAAAAAGTATTCAGGAGTTACTGAAGATGACATTATGAAATTGAATAATATGACAAGCGGAAGATCTCTTAAAGCTGGTCAGATGATAAAAATTAAGCCAAAAAGTTAATTTAAATCCAGATTATTTTATAAAAATCATTTGTTTAGTAGCTATTTGCTTGCCATTAACAACATATTTGTAAAAATAAACGCCATCTTCCACTTTAACACCTGCATCATTTGTACCATTCCATTTTACAGAATACATCCCTTCGTCTTTAATTTCATCGACAAGCACTTTAATTTGTTGGCCTGCTGAATTATAGACATATAATTTAACATCTGCTCTTTTTCCCAATTCGAAATCAATTTGAGTATCTATCTGAAATGGATTTGGGAAGTTTTGTTTCAGGCTTTCTTCTGTTTCAATAGAACGAACTGATGCAGGAAAATAATTCTTTTTTATGCTAACAATAATTCCATTATTTGCAGCCAAATCAACCTTTACGTAACAAATATTATTCCCATCTGAGTTAATAATTTGCTCAAGTGTTCCGTTTGTAATCGAATATTCATAATCACTTTCAGGCATAATAAATTTAACAAGTGTATTACTAAAAGGCTGATTATGGTAATTTGTAATTGTTGCAGCTATACTATCATTAGTCCCATCGTTTGCGGAACTATAAGATATGTCAAGATTCTGACCTGTTGAATTTGTATATATTGTGCTATCAGGACTTAAATCTCCATTACTAACCCTTATTACACGGTATGCACCAACTCCATCACAAACATTATCTGTTCCAATATTAAAAGGGTGAACAAAATCATCCGTATTATAATGTGTATGCCCCCATAATGCCATATCAGCACCTAAAGTTGTAAGGTCTAAGTCACCATTAAAATCAAAATGATAAAAAAGAACTTTTGTTTTTGATCCTGCGCTTGTAAGATCACTTTCCAACCATGTTAATTGCGATGGAATAAAACCTTTATCACCATAAACGTCATACATATAACTATCGTAATTAACAGAAGACTCCATCCCAACATAATGAACGTCTCCGTAATCAAAGCTATAATCGTGAACATAAAACTCTTCTTTTACCGGAGGAATTACTCTTTGCCTCCATCCAAAAAATCGCCACCATTCTTGCCTTGCAGTTCCTTGTGGTGGTGGCGTATCATCCCAGCCTCCTAAATCATGATTGCCAGGAACAATATAAACCGGAACTTCAAATTTCTCTAACAATTCAACTGTTTTAGTATGATGTCTTAAACATTCGAAATCTTCCAACTCTCCTTCATTAATCAAGTCTCCTGTTAATAGCACAAATTCAGGGTTAAGCAAATTTATATCTTTAATTACCTCATTTAAATCATCTATCTCCGAATCATCTGTTTCATATCCCTCATCTCCATAAAATAAGTGCCCTGGAAGATGAGTATCAGTAATTTGTATAAAATAATAATCATCTTTATAATGATCAATTATTTTAACTGAATTCGTAACATCATCTGAAATACCTCCTGAGGCTGTTACTCTTAGATCATATAATTCATAATAATCGACTGTTGGAATTACTGCTTGTAAGGTCCACTTTTCTAAATCAGAATCGTAATCAGATTGTGAAATACTAAGTTCTATTGTAATATCATCTAAAAACAACTCTGCATCCCAATCTGTTGTTACATCTGATGCAAAACATTCAATAAAAAGAATTTCACCTGGTACAACTATTGAAGGAATATTTAACAAAGGTCTTTGAACAACTGTTACCGTATCGGCTTTTGATATTTCACATTCTATTAATCCTGATGATATCAAAAATCCGGTAGACAAGTATGTTATTTCACTACTATTAATTGTAGGTGATGAAAACTGTAAATTACCATCACCATCGGTAATCGGTGTAAACTGTAATTTTACAAGTGTTAAAATATCATCGCAAGTTATGCTTCCGCTAAAACTCAAACTTATATTACCTTCTGTTGAGTTATCAGTTACAGTTCCGGATTCAGACAAGGTTCCTGTTTTCTCATATCCGTTATATGTAAATATGGATGCATCATACGTCATATTCAATTCATAACTAGTAATATTTTCGGACTGATTTAAAAGGGCTACATTTATTTGTAATTCAAAACTAAATGCTCCAACAACATATTTATCTTCCGAAGTTAACACAAATGCATCTGGATCAGATTGAATATCCTCTTTAGATCGTGGGTGAATTGAATGTCCATAGTTATATCCTATAACACCAATTATTCCTAAAAAAGGATAGTCAACAACCAAAGAAAATCCTTCATCCTGCAAATCATAAATTCCAGGACGAACATCTCCGTCACCACTACCATCATTAACTTTCCAATTTCCATAACTATCAAACCCCAGACTTACAGAACAATCATTCATTTCAACAAAAACTCCTTCGTATGCCTCATCTGTAATTTGAGCTGTTGATATTTTAGTAGTTACAGGCAAAGGATTTGAAGTGCTTTTTACCTCAAAAGAACTTAAATCCTTTAGTTCAGTAAATCCTTTATATTCATCTATATAACCTACAATTAAAATACTATCACCAATTTCAGGAGAATAATTATTGTCGTAAACAAAAACACCATTCCATGCACCTCCTTCAGATGATGAAATAAAATATCTTCCTCCCATAAAATCCGTAGCAGTAACAATTCCACCGGTAGTTACCGTTTCACCAACATGCAATGAAGGATATGTTCCATCACCTGCAACTGTGGTATATTGAATGTCGTAAATGCTGGTTTGGGCAAATAATAAAAATGGTAAAAAGCTAAAAATAACTGCTATAGAATTTTTCATCTTTTTATATTTAAGGCGTTAATAGCTATAGAAAAGAACTATAGAGGTACAAATAAACTCAATTATTTCGTTGGGATTGATGTCATATGAAAAATTATCCTGCCTCCGTTTACAATATCGCTATGCAAAATATGATTCGCCTTTATTTCTCTGCCATTAATAATTACTTTTTCTACATAAACATTATCTGCATTTTGATTTTCAACTTCAATAATAAGTTGTTTCCCATTATCAAGATTAATCTTTGCAGATTTTACCAATGGACTGCCAATTGAATACTGATCGCTTCCGGGGCAAACAGGATAAAAGCCCAATGCGCTAAACACATACCATGCCGACATTTGTCCTGCATCATCATTCCCACAAAGTCCATCAACTGTGTTTGAGTACATTGTTTCCATTATCATACGTATACGCTCTTGTGTTTTCCATGGTTGATTTGTCCAATTATATAAATATGGTATATGGTGACCAGGCTCATTCCCATGAACATAGTTTCCAATTATTCCATCGCGGGTAATATCTTCTGTTCCGGCGAAATGTTCATCATCAATATACATGGTAAATAAAGAATCAAGATGTTGTACAAAGCGCTCCTTTCCTCCCATCAATTCTATCATTTGTTCAGGTTGATGAGGGACATACAAACTATAGTTCCATGCATTTCCTTCAATAAATCCTTGTCCATGTGTACTTAAAGTATTAAAATCCTGTTTCCATGTGCCATCAGACATTTTGGGTTGCATAAATCCGGTTTTCTCATGGTATACATTTATAAATGACTGCGAACGTTTTATATACTCATCGTATACATTTTGATTTTTACTTACTTTTGCTATTTGCGCTATACACCAGTCATCATAAGCATATTCCAGAGTTTTTGAAACCGATGACGAATTTTTATCCTCCGGCACATATCCCAATTGCATATAATAATCTAAACCATCGTAAGGTTCATAAGTTGCTGTATTAACACAAGCTTCCAATAAAACATTATAATCAAAATCATCACTTAAATTTCCTTTTACTAAAGCATCAGCTATTACCGGAACACTATGGTAGCCAATCATACACCAATTTTCGTTGGCATAATGTGACCAAACAGGTAACATTTTATGTACACTCTGATTATAATGTGCCAACATAGATTTTACCATATCTGCATTTCGTTTTGGTTGTATAATATTAAACAAAGGATGAAGTGCGCGATAAGTATCCCAAAGTGAAAATATTGTGTAATTTGTAAAGTCTTTTGCGTAATGTATATTTTGATCTAATCCTTTATAAGCACCATCTATATCCATATATGTAATCGGGCCAAGAAAAGTATGATAAAGTGCGGTATAAAAAGTTTCTTTATCATTTTGAGTTAATGTTTCAACTTCTATCTTGCTTAGTTCTTTATTCCAAAAATCCTGACTTTCAGCTTTTACTTTTTCAAAATCCCAATGCGGAATCTCTGCTTTCAGATTTTTCAAAGCTCCATCGGTACTAACCGAGGATAATGCAAATTTAATCTTGACTTTTTCACCTTTCACTGTTTTAAAATCAAAATATGCACGAATCTTCTTCCCTGCCATTTCAGGAAAATTCTTTGTTTCATCAAATTTTCTCCAAAATCCTTTATAAATATTTTCATCATACTTTTTATGACCATATTGATAAAAAGGTTTAGAAAATGTCATGGCAAAATAAACTGTTTTAGTTCTTGCCCAACCATTTGTCTGACGAAATCCGGTTACCAAAGTATCATTCTCAACTCTTACAAATGTCCATACATTTTTTTCTTCGTAATTATATATTCCTGAAATTAAATCTAAAATAATATGCGAATCATCTGATTCAGGGAATGTGTACTGATGAAAGCCAACTCTGTTTGTTGCAGTATGTTCTGCCTGAATATTATAATCATCTAAAAACACTTTATAATATGCTGGTTCAGCTAATTCATTGTCGTGCGAAAAACGCGAACGATATCCACTCTCAGGTTTATCTGAAGTTCCTGGATTAAGTTTTAATTGCCCTGTAGTTGGCATCACTAAAAAATCTCCTAAATCAGAATGTCCTGTTCCACTAAAATGTGTGTGACTAAAACCTACAATTGTTTTGTCTTCATACTGATATCCTGAGCAATATTTATATACATCAGGATTATATTTACCATTATGCTCAAACTGTACTGTATCAGTTTCAGGACTTAGCTGAACCATTCCAAATGGAACAGTAGCACCGGGATATGTATGCCCCATGTTCTTTGTGCCGACAAATGGATTTACATACTTTATGAAAGTATCTGAATTGCTTTCCTGTGCTGTAAGATTGAAACAAATAGCAATAAATAATAAGACGATTAATTTCTTCATGATAATAATATTGAAATAATTATATAAGATCCGTTATAATTAGACAATACTAAAATATAAAGTTTAATTCAATAATTAATTTTAGAATTATTTCTGTTTTATCGCTTCTCTGGTTTTCCTTTTATAAGCTTTAATTTTAAACTACCTGTGAAAGTCTGATTTCACGTTTAACTATTATGAAATGAATAATTCCAAACAATATAATTAAACTACCTGTTGTATAAGCTGCAAGATCAAACGATTGTTGATAATAATACCCGATAAAACTGCCGGACACAACGATTAACACTCCTAATATTGCAAATGTTGGCATTTGGTATGCCCAAACAAAAGGCAGATAGTGTGCTCCAACCAAAATAGCAAATGCCGGAAAAAACCAATTTATATTATATTGACAAGCCATAAAAACCATTGGTATACTTAAAGGAATTGTAAGGCTTAATAAAGGAAATAATTTAGCTAAGTTATTATCCTTACTCATTTTACCAGGAACTTTCATTAACTTTCTCACCAACTCTCCGATTGGAAAATTTATTGCAGTTGCAAAAAAGAAAAACAAAATAGTAAACATTGTAGATGTATAATTTGAAACTATTCCACTTATAACCCAAAGGGTTCCAACAACTAATGAATGAGGAGCTGCTCCTAAATAAGTTTGTCTGAATTCTCTATGATTGTTCATGATGCTTTTAATATTGATCAATTAACTTGTAAAAATTATCTGGCGAAAATATGAAATTGTTTTCTAAAAAAAATAGAATTGACACTGTAAATTTTGATCATTGTAGTTTAACATTTAAAATCACTATTATTTCAAAGAAATATTGATATATTTAGGAATCAAACAGAAAGTACAAATTGAATGAAACCTTATAAAACGCTCCTCTTTTTAATTATTGTTTTTACTGTACTTTCTTTGCTTTCCTTTGTTTTCCCGAAAGAAGGTATTCAAATTACTCCAAGTCTTGTTTTAAAATTTCCTGATATAAAAAGTATTATTACACCTGAAGAATCAAAATACGCTGATATATCTGAAATTCTCGCTCAACACCAAACAGAAATAACAAAAAATATTGAAGATATAATTGAGGATACAATAAATGAGTTAAATGACAGCATCCAGATTTTTACCGGATTCTTTAAAAACAAGTACTCCTGAAAAGCAACCTGGTACAATAAGACAACACTTAGAATATCCAGAAAACAATAAGTCTGTTTTATATCCATTTTTCAATCATCTTAAAAATTTAAAAACATCGAATGAATTAAAATATCCTTTATTTACCAAACAAAACTCCTAAATGAATTCTGGGACCGGAAGCAAAATCATTTTGATATTCATTGTTTAAGTTAATCATGTAATCCAACCTTAAAGCAATCTTAATTTTTTCACTCAAAGCATATTCTAAACTTATTGAAGGTGTTGCCAGTAATACTGCATACACTTTGTATATAACTTCATCAGATTTATTATCATCTATATTGCCCTGAAGAACATATAAATCTTTTATAGTTCCGGCACCAACAGCAAACCCAAAAACCGGCGTAATTTTCTTTGGTAGAAATTGATATTCAATTAGTAATCCTCCATAACCCAATTTATGATATCCATCGTTATTCTGATAATTTACATTTGACGAAAAACCCTCAGATCCCAACCTTAAATGATTGCCAATATGAAAAGCCAATTTCCCTCCTAAGCCAAAACATAAACCATCAACCTGATATGATGAATTATTATTTTTAATGTAGCCGGAATGAAGCAACATTCCTCCCGTAAATAAACTTGTGCTATCATTTCTGGCTTGAACTTTATTACACAAAGCAATTATTAAAATTAAAGCAAAAATAAGTGTTGGTGTCCTCATCATTTCGAATTATTTCCTATTTACATATTATCACAACAAAATATTTTGTTAGCAAAAAACTTCATCATTAGATTCTAATTCAACAAATATACTTAACTCATCAATGATACCATCTGTTCTACAACAGATGTTCTTTTGATTTAGGAATTCTTCTATTGCAAATCCTTTCAATTAAAAGAAATATTGATATATTTAGGAATCAAAATGAAAGTGCACATTGAATGAAACCATATAAAACTCTACTCTTTTTAATTGTTGTTTTCCTCATGCTTTCATTATTTTCCTTTGTATTTCCTAAAGAAGGTATTAAAATCGGGAATAGTCTTATTTTAAAATTTCCTGATATACAAAGTCTATTTACCGTTGAAGAATCAGAATACGCTGATATATCTGAAATTCTCGCGCAACACCAAACAGAAATTACAGAAAACATTGAAGATATAATTGAAGATACAATTAAAGAATTGAATGATAGCATTCATATTTTACCCGATTCTTTAAAAGCTGAAATAACACTTGATAGCTTAATATTGAATGATTCTTTAAAAACAAGCACTCCTGAAAAGCAGCCAGGGACAATCCGACAACACTTAGAATATCCAGAAAACAATAGGTCTGTTTTATATCCATTTTTCAATCATCTTAAGAATCTCAAAACATCGAATGAATTAATAAGAATTTTGCATTACGGTGATTCTCAGATTGAAGGAGACCGGATAACTTCATATATTCGAAATGAGTTACAAAAAAAATTCGGAGGAACCGGAATTGGTATGTTTACTCCTGTAATTATTAAAGGAACCAATTTATCAATGGATCTTAAATTAAGTGGAAGCTGGGAACGTTATACTATTCAAAATATAAAAAATGAAAACATATCTCATAAAAGATTAGGAGCATTAATGAGTTTTGGACGATTTACTCCTTTAACCTCATTTGACAATACCATGTATTATGGGGAAATAAATCTTCGTAAATCTAACATAACCTATCAAAGAACCAGGAAATTTAAACAATGTAGAGTTTTTTACGGATTTAATGAAGGTCCTTTTATTGCAGAATTAAAATACAAAGATCAAACTCTGGACGCAGAGATGATTCCTGTTTCAAGACAACTAAACACAATTTCATGGGACATTGACGGAGCACTGGATGAAATTACAGTAAGTTTTAAGGGTGAAGACAGTCCTGATATTTATGGGATTGCACTGGATGATCATTCAGGAGTTGCTGTTGACAACATTCCTTTGCGCGGAAGTAGCGGAATTGACTTTACAAAAACAGATCTTGCATTTTTACGATCAATGTATCAGAAAATAAATACAAAATTAATAATTCTTCAATTTGGTGTTAATCTGGTTCCTTATATTACCGATGATTATTCATATTACGAAAAGCAATTTTACAAGCAATTAAAAACACTTAAAAGTCTTAGACCCGATATTTGTATAATTGTTATTGGTGTATCCGATATGTCACAGAAAAAAAATGACAAGTATGTTTCATATCCAAATATTAAAAAAATAAGAGAAGCTCAAAAAAATGCAGCATTTAAAGCCGATTGTGCATTTTGGGATATGTATGAAGCAATGGGAGGTGAAAACTCTATGCCTGCTTGGGTAAATACAAATCCTGCTCTTGCAAGAACAGATTTTACTCATTTTACCTGGAAAGGTTCTGTTGTAATTTCAAAAATGTTTTACGAAGCTTTAATGAATGATTATAATTTTTATATAAAAGAATCGAAACCTTAATATGAATCAAATCAGATTCTATATAATTATCATATTGTTAAACGTTCTTAATTTATCTGTTAAGAGTCAGGAATTCTGTGATTCTTTACCATTTATTAAATGCGAAGCTAATTTCATAACCAATCCTGGAAATGATTCCTGTTTAAATAATTTTACTCAAAAATTTAATAATCTAAAGACAAATAAAAAACAAGTATTACAAATAGTTCACATTGGCGATTCACATTTACAAGCGGGATTTTTTACAGAGAAAATAAAGCAACAATTATTTATGCAGTTTTCAAATGATTCGTTTGCTGCTCCTGGCTTTATATTCCCATACACTATTGCCGAAACAAATAATCCTTTCTTTTTTAAAGTTAATTATTCGGGCAATTGGGAGTGGTGCAAAAATATCGACAAAGAAAAGATCTGTAAATTGGGATTGTCCGGAATAACTGTACAAACAAAAGATACAGCTGTTACAATTAGTATAAAAATGCGGAATTTTAAGTATGATTATCCTGCAAAATATTATTTTAATAAGATAAAAATCCTGCATAATTCAAACGAAGAAGTAATTATTCAAATAAACAATAAAAAGGCTGAAACCTTCGATGGATACTCTTTAATTGAGCTACCAACACTTGAAGATTCCATTTCTATTGAAATTAATCAACCAGAAAATAGTCAGTTTGAGTTATATGGAATTTTTCTGGAAAACACAATATCGCAAATTAACTATCATACAATAGGAGTTAATGGAGCAACTGCCCAATCATACTTACAATACGATTACTTTTCTTCACATCTTAAAATGATTAATCCTGATTTAATAATTATTTCTCTCGGAACAAATGAAGCTTATGATGCTGATTTTCGTAAAACAGAACATGAATATATTTTGAAAGATCTGATTTATCAGATACGTGATGTTTCTCCAAGTGCAGCAATTATTTTAGTTACTGCCAACGACCATCTTAAAAATAGAAAATATTTAAATCCAAATATTCAAGATGTTAATGCTAACATATTAAAAGTTTGCAAAGAGTTTAAATTAAATTTCTGGGATTTTTACACCATTATGGGTGGAGAACAATCAATTTTGGAATGGTATGAAAAAGGATTAAGTGGTGAAGATAAACTTCATTTTAAGAGAGCTGGATATGAAATTCAGGGAGAACTATTTTTTAATGCTTTAATGAAAATGATTGAAAATAGTACTTTAAACAATCCCCTCCTTTTAAGAGGGGATTCACAAAATGAACCCCTTAACTTAAATAAATGGAATTTATAAAAGACATATTAATCTATTCTGAAGAAAAACCAATGCTTTTTACCGGGCTTTTCTTCTGGGGATTTTTTGCTTTTATTTTAACCGTTTACTCTATCATATATAAAAAGAACCATGTACGAAACGCATGGTTGTTTTTTATGAGTTTGTTCTTTTATTACAAATCGGGCGGATATTTTTTTACTTTATTAATATTTTCAACAATAGCTGATTATTCTTTCGGTCAACTAATCTATTCAGCAAAAACAGATTTAAGAAAAAAGTTGTTTGTAGCATGTAGTGTGATAATAAACCTTAGTTTACTGGGTTATTTTAAATACACCTACTTTTTTACAGATATTTTTAATTCAGTACTTAACACGAATTTTACAGTAGTAAACCACCTTGCAAACTGGACAAATAATTTAACAGGTTCGTCGTTAAATATTTCACGAATTATATTACCTGTTGGGATTTCTTTTTACACGTTTCAAACTATAAGTTATACGGTTGATGTTTATCGTAAAAAACTTAAACCTGTTAAAAACATTATCGACTTTGGATTTTATGTTTCATTTTTCCCTCAATTGGTAGCAGGACCGATTGTTCGTGCAGCAGAGTTTATTCCTCAATTATATCAAAAGTTTAAATTAACAAAACAAGAATTTGGACATGCAATATTCCTCATCCTTAATGGATTAGTTAAGAAAATGTTCATTTCTGATTATATCTCTATCAATTTTGTTGATCGTATTTTTGATGCACCAACATCCTTTACAGGCTTTGAAAACTTAATGGCCGTTTACGGATATTCAATTCAGATTTATTGCGATTTCTCAGGATATACTGACATTGCAATAGGAGTTGCTTTGTTACTTGGTTTCAGACTCCCTATAAATTTTAATTCTCCTTACAAAGCAATTAATATTACCGACTTTTGGCACAGATGGCACATTTCGCTTTCATCGTGGCTAAGAGATTATTTATACATTCCTCTTGGAGGTAACAAAAAAGGAAAAACACGAATGTATATTAATTTAATGATTACAATGCTGCTCGGAGGGTTATGGCATGGAGCAAATATACAGTTTGTTATCTGGGGCGGAATACATGGTTTAGGTTTAGTTATTCATAAGCTTTGGGTAAAATTAAATTTATCCTTAAGTAAATATTATACTTCCCAATCAAATAAGAATATTTTTCTTCGGTTTGTTTCTGTATTTACTACTTTCCACCTCGTAACCATAGCATGGATATTTTTCAGGGCAGAATCAATGGAAACAGCAAACGATATGATCAGACAAATATTCTTAAATTTTCAACCTGCCTTGGTTCCAATAATGATTTCTTCTTATTACAAAATCTTATTATTAATTACCGCCGGACTTGTAATCCATTGGTTACCATCTTCGTTTAAGGAAAGCTATCGGGGTTGGTTTATAAAATCACATATTATTGTGAAAATTTTGATTGTAGTTTTTATCGTTTTCATCCTTTATCAGGTAAAATCATCTGAGATACAACCTTTTATTTATTTTCAGTTTTAATAAGATTCTTCTAAAAAATATTATTAAGATAACAACTCTTTTAATTCATGATCCGATTTATGAATTGCAATAAAATTAGGACCAATAAAATCTTCCTGATATATATTGTATTTTTTAAATTCAACTTTTTTAGGATATATCTTACCAACTTCATAACCATATTTTGCAAAGAAGTCATGATAATCAACCAGTAAGTTTTTAGTTGTTATGTTAATATAGCCATATTCAAACTGAATTAATCTGACTTTTTTATTCTTCAAAGCATCCTCGAAACCATGTAAAACATCCATTTCAGCACCTTCGGCATCCAGTTTCAAAAAATCAATATATTCTATATTATTTTCCTGTATAAAGCTATTCCCCGAAATCAATTCTATTTCAACCTGTTCTTTTACAGCATGTTTCCCTCCCTTAATATCAAATAAAGATGAATGAGTATGTGCAGGATAAATATTAATAAATTGTTTTTTATTTTCTTTGTAAAGCCCCTTATTCACAGGAATAATAGTATTTTCTGAAATATGCTCAGTGTTTTTCTTTAATAGCTCAAATGTACTTGGCACAGGTTCAAATGAATAGATTGTAGCATTTTTTAAATGTTCATTAGCAATTAAACTATAACTTCCAATGTTAGCTCCAACATCAAATATTGTTTTAGGATTAATTTTACTTATTTTTTTTATTAGGGTGGCTTCTCCATTACTATAAACATCATGATTTCGGTTCTCATAAAATCTGTTCATTGATCTGCCAAATCCTGCTAATGCACTAAAAAATGCGTTATGTGTATTTCTTTTAAAAGTACGCTTTAGAATCTTCTTTTTCATTTTGCAAATAATAAAATTACCACTATTTCAAAGGCAGATCAAAAGTATAAAAAAGAAGCAACTATTACAATATAATTGCATAGAGTGACTTAATAATCGAGATTATAGTATTTTTTAAATACCTTTGCATTTTAAAATAAATCAGTTTACAAATGAAAATAATTTCACGAATTTTTAAATTAGTAAAATCTTATTCACTTAGAGTATTACTAAGCATTTTCTTTGCTTTATTAGGAACAGTATTTTCACTGGGATCATTTATAATGATTACTCCATTCCTGCAAATACTTTTCAAGATTCAGCCAGTTGTAAACGAAGCAGTTGTTACTGATGTCTCTAATTTTGAATCTATAAAACATAATTTCAACTATTTCTTAAGTCAACTGATGGTTTCAAGTGGCGAAAAACAAGCTTTACTTGCTGTCAGTCTTATACTTGTTGTTATGGTGTTATTTAAAACCTTCTTTTTATATTCTAGCAGGCTTGCAATGATCCCAATCAGGACAGGAGTTGTAAAAGATCTTCGTAATACACTTAATACAAAAATTCTTAATCTCCAGATTTCATATTTTACCGAAGAAAGAAAAGGCGATATAATATCAAGAATGACCAGCGATGTTCAAGAAGTTGAAACTACAGTTGTTAGCTCTCTTTTTGGTGCAATAAAAGCTCCAATTACTATAATTATTTATCTGATATCATTATTCGCTATAAGTTTTAAATTAACATTGATTGTACTTGTACTTCTACCTGTAACCGGATTAATTATTGGGAAAATTGGTAAATCTTTACGGAAAAAATCTGCTAAAAGTCAACAAAAATTAGGCTTGCTTTTATCGTACATTGAAGAATCATTATTTGGATTACGTATTATAAAAGCTTTTAACTCTGAAGATAAAATAGATAATCGTTTTCAGGATGAGAATAACTCATATACACGATTAATGAATAGGATCTGGAGAAAAAAGGATCTTGCTGGTCCTTTAAGCGAATTTCTATCTACATCGGTAATTGTTATTCTTCTTTGGTATGGAGGTAATATGGTTTTAGGAGATTCATCTTTATTAAATCCTGCTGATTTCATTTTATATCTAGTAATTTTTTCACAAATAATTCCACCAGCGAAAGAATTATCAACTGTAAATTATAATGTTCAAAAAGGAATGGCCTCAATGGATCGTATTGATCATATTCTTAATGCTGATATTTCAATAAAAGAAAAACAAAACGCAAAAAGCATAACAGAATTCACCAATAGTATTGAATACAAAAATCTAAGTTTTAAATATATAGAAGATTACGTTCTAAAAAACATTAATCTCAAAATAGAAAAAGGAAATACAGTTGCTTTAGTTGGCCAATCTGGTTCTGGTAAATCTACACTAGTTGACTTACTTCCACGCTTCTATGATGTTATTGAAGGCGAAATCCACATTGATGGAAATAGTGTTCAGGATTTAAAAATAAAAGAACTAAGAAATTTAATGGGAATTGTTAGTCAGGAATCAATTCTATTTAACGATACAATTTATGATAATATCGCTTTTGGGATGGAATCAGCTACCGAAGAACAAATTATAGAAGCAGCAAAGGTGGCTAATGCTCATGAATTTATTTTACAAACAGAGAATGGTTATCAAACCAATATAGGTGATCGTGGAAGTAAACTTTCTGGAGGTCAAAGACAAAGAATAAGCATTGCAAGGGCTGTATTAAAAAACCCTCCTATATTAATTTTAGATGAAGCAACTTCGGCTTTAGATACTGAATCGGAGAAACTTGTTCAAGATGCTTTATTTAAATTGATGAAAAACAGGACTTCAATTGTAATTGCACACCGTTTATCAACTGTTCGTGATGCTAATGAAATTTGTGTGTTGCACGAAGGCGAAATTGTTGAAAGAGGAAAGCATAATGATCTTATAAAAAAACAAGGAGTCTACAAAAAACTGCACGATCTGCAAATATTTGCTTAAGAGATTAAAGGAGAACAAAATATTGTTCCCCTTTTTTATTTTAAAAAAGACTGATAAACGAATCCTTTTTTTATTTTTTTCGTAACTTTAAAAATTATAGCTATTATTTTAACTCTTTATTGTTGTTATGAGAATTCGATTACCTGCTTTTTTTATATTTCTTTTACTATTATCTACTTTAATAGGAAATTACAACGGGCATTCTCAAAACAGTAAAATTGATTCCATTGAATTTTTGTTAGACAAATCAGAAGGTATTAAAAAAATCAATTGTTACTATATTCTAACCGACTATTATGTTTACAATGCTGCTAACAAAGCTATTCGTCTTGCAAATGAATTTCTTATTCTTGGGGAAAAATATGATAGTACTGGAATCATTGAGCACTGTTACCAAATATTAGGTGAAGCTTATTTTTTCCAAGAGAAATATGATCATTCTCTTGAATACTTTATAAAGTATCTTAATTTTCAGGTAGAAGAAGAAAATGAACAAGGTATTGGTCATGCATACAATAATCTTGGAATAGTGTACAGAGCTCTTGACAATTATACTCAAGCAATTGCATGCTACGAAAAAGCTCTTGAAATAAATAAAAAACTTAATAATATAAATGGTCTAAGTAGTACTTATAATAATCTTGGCGTTTTGCACGAAAAGCTCAATTTGTTTTCACAAGCCAACGAACTATATAAAAAATCATTGGATATCGAACTTGATTTAAAAGATCATGAAGGAATATCAACTTCATACCTTAATCTGGGAGGAATAAATTTAAAACTAAGGAATTATAAAAAAGCAATTGATTTTTGTAATCAGAGTATTGCTATATGTGATTCGTTCGGATACAATCATACTTTAGAGATCAACTACGATATTCTGTTTAAAATATATAAAGAAAAAAATGATAAACCCAATGCTTTGTATTACCTCGAAAAGTTTCATGAGTACAGGGATAATAGAATAAATGAAGAAACTAATTCACAAATTTCTGAATTAGAAATAAAATATCAATCGGATAAGAAACAGCAGGAAATTGAATTGTTAAATAAACAAAAGAAGCAAAGGGGAGTAATAAATTATATATTATTATCTGGATTTATTATTTTTATTTCACTTCTAATATTCCTGGTTAGAATAAATAAACTACGAAGAAAAAACAATCAGAATCTGCGTCTTCGAAATGCCGAAGTTTTGCAAAACAAAGAAGAAATTGAAGCGCAACGCGATGAAATTGAAGCGCAACGCGATGAGATTAGACGACGCATTGATCTTTCTGAAGTGCAAACCAATAAAATTCTTAAACAAAATAAAGATATTACGGATAGTATTGAATACGCCAAACATATACAAATTGCTCTTTTCCCTGACAAGATAAATTTACAGAGAGTAATAAAAAATGGTTTTTGCTTATTTAAACCAAAAGATATTGTTAGCGGTGACTTTTACTGGGTTGCTCAAATTGGCAAGAAATCAATTATTGTAGTTGCTGATTGCACCGGGCATGGAGTTCCCGGAGCATTTATGAGTATTATTGGAATTAATTTCCTAAATGAAATCATTTTTGACGAACTGGAATTAAAACCTTCTGAAATTTTGACTTTATTAAGGAGAAAGATTATAAAAACCATGGTTCATGCAGACCGTATTGATGAATCAAAAGACGGAATGGATATTTCATTAATTGTTGTTGATTACAACAAAATGACTCTTGAATATGCAGGTGCTTATAATAATCTATATTTTATTAGAGATCATATGCTTGAGGTGATAAAAGCAGACAGAATGCCTGTTGGTATTTCAGATAAATCAATTGCTCCTTTTACGAATCATACTATAGAAATAAAACCTGGTGATACTTTTTATATGTTCACTGACGGTTTTGCTGATCAATTTGGTGGTCCGAATAAAAAGAAATTCAGAATTGGTAATTTACGTGAACTTCTTCTTGAGATTCATGAAAGAGAAATGCCTGAACAAAAAAGAATTCTTCACGAATCATTTATTAACTGGAAGGGGAAACAGCCTCAGGTTGATGATGTTTTATCAATGGGAATAAGAATTTAAATCACTTTTAATTCTTTATTTAAACAAACTAGCTAAAGAATCTATTTTAAGATCTTTACCATTTATAGTATGTTTGGCTTTTCGGTAATCATTTTGTCTTTTAGACAATAAATCTTCTGCATAAATGGTTAAGTCTTCTCTTGACTTCCCCCATATTAGCGGTCTGTCTTGTTTTGCGTACATTAAGCGATCAACAAGAGTTAGGAGATCTACTTCAAGGTAAATTGTATCTCCTGAACTATTCATAAGTTTCATATTATCGAAAAAACAAGGAGTACCACCTCCTGTAGAAATAAGTACATTTTCGTGCTTTTTAATAAGATTTCCCAGAGATTCCTTTTCGATTTCCCGAAATTTATCCATTCCTTTATTATAAATAATTGATCGAATTGTGGAATTGTGTTTGTTTTCAATATAATTATCCAGATCAACAAAAGGTAAATCCAGCTTTTTAGCTAACTTCTTCCCTACCGAGGATTTTCCACTTGCCATAAATCCAACTAAAAAAACTCTCATATATCTTATTTTTGATTACTAAATATACAAAAAAAACTGTCAGAATAAAAAATATTATTCTTCACCATTCTGAAACAAACTCATCTGAGATGTATCTATATCTTCATCTTTCACATCTTCAACTTGCTCAGGCTTCTCAATTTCCGGCTCGTTAACAATAATAGGTTCCAATTCCTTTACTACTTTTACTTCGTAATTTGATAATCGTTTACCTCTTGCTTTATAACTTTTAACACTTATAAAATCTGCAACTTCGATAATTTCGTTATCGCGTGTTTTGTGTTGGCCACCAAAAGAAACTTCTAACCTTGGGTATTCAAGCTCAGTTAATTGGATTAATCGGGACTCTTCATTTTCTCCAATAAAGCTTGATAGTTTATCAATTGGTTCAAGTGAAAATCTTTTCAGGTAATAATATTCCAAATCTGCATCATAATAAACAGCCGAGTATATTTTTTCAGGTCTGAATCTCTCAACTATCATAATGTCATCTTCGAAATGATTCATTAAATCAAATGAGCACAATCTGTATTTTCCCGATTTTGTAACAACAAGAATTTTATCATCGCCGTGGAACTCTCCTAAATAATTTCCCCTACCATCGGCATTTAAACGCAAAACTTCTTCTTCAAACCAAATTTTTCGACCTCCAAGAGTAGAAACACCTTCATCTTTCAATACAATTTTATGTAAAGCATATTTCGTTAAAATATTACCCATTGACTGACGACCTTTAATTGCAAGCTCGCTAAAATCAAATTCAAAGACAGGTTTTTTTAATCGTGGACGCGGACGTAAAGATACTTTAACAATTTCTGCTTCTCCATTCGGATTCGCTGTCATATAAAGAACTTTTGATCCTTTTGTTCCTTTTGTTATAAAGTAGTCTTTATCTCTTGTTATTCCTTTTATAGCGCAACGCTTAATCATAATTGCACCATTCAATCCATCGCGATAAATTACATTATAAATAGTTCGATTATCATTTCTTTTAAAAACTGCTACATGAATAATATCCGGACCAACAAATACTTTATCATCAGCTTTAGTTATTACATATTTCCCATCTCGCAGAAACACAATAACCTCATCAATATCAGAACATTCGCTAACATACTCGTCTTTTTTAAGACCAGTTCCGATAAATCCTTCTTCCCTATTTACATAAAGTTTTTCGTTGGCAACAACAACTTGCGTTGCAGCAATTGAATCAAGATTTCTGATTTCTGTTTTTCTATCGCGACCATCACCATGTTTCTTGCGAATTTGCTTATAATAATTAATGGCATAATCAATGATGTTATCAAGATGATTTTGAACTTCTTTTATTCCCTCTTCAACACCTCGTATATATTCATCTGCCTTTTTAACATCAAACTTAGTAATACGCTTAATTTTTATCTCCGTAAGCTTTACAATATCTTCTTCGGTTACTTCGCGTAACAACTTCTTTTTAAAAGGTTCAAGACCTTTATCAATAGTTTTAATTACAGATTCCCATGTTTCGCATTCCTCAATATCATGGTAAATTCTGTTTTCAATAAATATCTTCTCCAATGAAGACATATGCCATGCTTCTTGCAACTCAGCCTTTTTAATCTGCAATTCTTTCTTTAGCAGCTCAACAGTATTATCTGCTGAGTGTTTGAGCATTTGTTTAACTCCAACAAATACCGGCTTTGAATTTTCAATTGTACAAGAGTTTGGCGATATTGAAACCTCACAATCGGTAAAAGCATAAAGCGCATCTATTGTTTGATCAGGCGATGTTCCTGAGTGAAGATGGATTAATATTTCTACAAATTCAGCAGTATTATCATCAATCTTGCGGATTTTTATTTTCCCTTTTTCATTAGCCTTTAAAATAGAATCGATAAGACTTTGAGTTGTTTTACCGAAAGGAAGTTCAGTTATCTTTAAAGTCTTCTTATCTTCTTTTTCAATTTTCGCTCGAACCTTTATTGATCCTCCACGAATTCCATCGTTATACCTACTAAAATCGGCAATACCACCTGTTAGGAAATCAGGATAAAGTTCAAAATCTTTGCCTTTTAAATAGGCTATTGCAGCATCAATTAATTCGTAAAAATTATGAGGTAAGATTTTTGATGCAAGACCAACAGCAATACCTTCAACGCCTTGTGCTAATAGTAAAGGAAATTTAACCGGTAGAGATACTGGTTCATCATTTCGTCCGTCGTATGACTTTTTCCATTCGGTTGTTTTAGGATTAAAAACAACATCTAAAGCAAATTTTGATAACCTTGCTTCAATATATCTGGCAGCAGCAGCACCATCGCCAGTTAAAACATTTCCCCAGTTACCTTGTGAGTCAATTAATAGATCTTTCTGTCCGAGTTGAACAAGAGCATCTCCAATTGATGCATCACCATGAGGATGATACTGCATTGTATAACCAATAATATTGGCAACCTTATTATATCTTCCATCATCCAAACGCTTCATTGCATGAAGAATTCTTCGCTGAACTGGTTTTAAACCATCATATAAGTGTGGGACAGCTCTTTCAAGAATAACATAAGATGCATAATCGAGAAACCAATCCTTGAACATTCCCGATAAACGTACAATTTTATGAAGTTCTTCGCTTTGCTTTTCTTTATCAGTCATTTCAGTTTGTTCTTCTATTTCTTCTTTATTTTGATTATCTAAATCATCCAAATTCTCTGTACTCATCCTCGTTTCCTTATTATTCCTTTTGTTGATTAAAAGGATTTAATCAACTGCATCAATTTTCAAATTTTCAATAATAAATTCCTGTCTTTCCGGTGTGTTTTTACCCATATAAAATGCCAATAGATCTTTTACCGCATCTTCTTTTCGTAAACGAACGGGATCTAAACGAATATCTTTACCAATAAAATGTTTAAATTCATTTGGAGAGATTTCACCAAGACCTTTAAATCTTGTTATTTCTATATTATTCTTCAGCTTCTTTATTGCTTTTGCCTTTTCTTCATCACTGTAACAATATTTGGTTTCTTTTTTATTTCGAACCCTAAATAAAGGAGTTTGTAAAATATAAAGATGTCCGTTCTTAACAAGATCAGGGAAGAATTGTAGAAAAAATGTTATTAATAGCAATCGAATGTGCATTCCGTCTACATCAGCATCAGTTGCAATAATAACATTGTTATATCTCAAGCTTTCTATTCCTTCTTCAATATTAAGGGCTGCCTGCAATAAATTAAATTCTTCGTTTTCGTAAACTATCTTTTTAGTTAATCCGAAGGTATTTAAAGGTTTTCCTTTTAAACTAAAAACAGCCTGAGTATTTACATCGCGTGATTTTGTTATTGATCCGCTGGCAGAATCACCCTCAGTAATAAAAATCATTGTTTCTTCTTTACGTTCTGCATTCGAATTATAATGAACTCTACAATCACGTAATTTTTTATTATGAAGACTTGCTTTTTTAGCTCTTTGTTTTGCTAATTTCTTAATTCCTGAAATTGCTTTTCTCTCTTTTTCCGACTCAATTATTTTTCTCTGTAAAGCTTCTGCAACTTCACTGTTTCTGTGCAAATAATTATCGAGTTCGTTTTTTAAGAAATCACCAATAAAATTCCTTACTGACGGTCCGTTTGGAGCTATATTTTTTGATCCAAGCTTCGTTTTCGTTTGGGATTCGAACACAGGCTCTTCAACTTTAATACTTACCGCCGCAACAATAGATGCTCTAATATCGGATGGCTCAAAATCCTTTTTATAAAATTCGCGAATGGTTTTTACATATGCTTCACGAAATGCTATCAAGTGAGATCCACCTTGTGTTGTGTGCTGACCGTTTACAAAGCTGTAATACTCTTCACCATACTGACTGCCATGTGTAATAGCAACCTCAATATCTTCACCTTTAATATGAATAATCGGATATAATCCTTCAGAGCTCATGTTCTGATCTAAAAGATCACGAAGTCCATTATCAGAAGAATATTTTTCACCATTAAGTTTAATTGTTAGTCCTGAATTTAAAAATACATAGTTTTTAATTAGGGCTACAACGTATTCTTCAATATAATGATACTCACCAAATATCTCTCTATCAGGAACAAAAGTCGTTAAGGTTCCATTTTTTTCTGAAGTTTTATTAATAGCTTCATCATTTGTAACTTCTCCATTAGCAAAATCAATGCACTTTCTTTCTCCTTCGCGAAAAGCTTCTATTTTAAAACTCATTGACAATGCGTTCACCGCTTTAATACCAACACCATTTAAACCAACTGATTTTTTAAATGCTTTGGAATCATATTTTGCACCGGTATTCATTTTAGAAGCCACATCCATTAGCTTTCCTAAAGGTATTCCACGACCAAAATCCCGAACTTTCACATAATTGTCGGTCATTTCGATATCTATAGTTCTCCCGAATCCCATCATGAACTCATCGATGGAATTATCCATTACTTCTTTTAATAATACGTAAACACCATCGTCCTGTGATGACCCATCTCCTAATTTCCCGATGTACATTCCTGGACGCTTCCTTATGTGCTCTTTCCAATCCAGTGTACGTATACTGTCTTCTGTATATATTGCCGTCATTTCACTATATTTTTCGTAAATATAATTAAAAGAAAAATTACTGCTGAATTTGTTTATCAACAGGCATCAGCATAGCTGTTAATAATTTTATTAATCTTGCAAATTAAGTAAAAACCAACAAATTATGATGCAAGCAGTTGTTGAAAAAACATTATTTAGAAAAAATTCCCATTTGTTGCATTAATAACGAGGCATTCATATTCTGAGTTACTCCAGAATGAAGTTTATAATCAAATTTTATCTTGTTTTTATCAATTTGAACCTCGAAGCATTTGTTAATTATATTTTCTGGATATTTCGTTTCAAGATCACACAATGTTAAGTCGTGTGTAGCTATAACGCCAGTTGCTTTTAATTCTGTTAGATGCTCAACAAACTTCCACGATCCTTTAGCTTTATCAACTGAGTTTGTTCCTTTCAGAATCTCATCCAATAAAATAAACGATGGTTTTTTTTGTTTTAGTTTTTCGATTATATGTTTTAATCTTTTTAACTCTGCATAAAAATATGATTCATTTTCATTTAACGAATCGGCTGTTCGCATTCCTGAGAATATATCAGTAAGTCTGAATTTGAAATCGGAAGCACAAACTGGCATTCCATTCATTGCAAGAATTAGATTTACTCCAATGGTACGAAGAAAAGTACTTTTACCTGCCATGTTTGCTCCTGTTACAATTACCATTTCTCCGGATTTATTCAAACTAAAATCATTGTTAATTCTATTTTTATATGGAATTAACGGATGCCCTAAATCTAAGCTTCTGAAAATTATTTTATCGGATACTTCAGGATAAATAAAATCGGTATTATTATACTTGAAGTTAGCTACGCTGCAAAACAAATCGAACTCAGCAATAATACGAATCCACTTGTTTAGATTACTACCATATTTTCTTTTCCACAACTCTAATCGGATCATTGAATACAAATCCCACATTAAAGTGGCATTCAAAATTACACCTAAGAAAATGTTTAATCTGGTATCAAAAGCATCAATGATTTTTATCAACTTTTTGAATGCATGCCCTGCACTTTCATTCTCTGTTTTAATTTCTGACTTAAGATTGTTTAAAAGTTTTGAATCAAAGTTTTTTTCTTCAATGAATTTTAGAATCTTGGAATAGTTTTTTAAAGTTCGTAATCCCTCAGAAACAACTCGTTGTTCTTTATTTGTTTTTCTGATTAAAAAACTTGCTATAAATAATTGTGTTAATGCAAAAAGGGCAAACCACGAATAATGAGAAATTCCAAATATTAATAAGAACAAGAAAGTAATAGTAATAGCTGGTAAAAAAATCAGCAAAACTTTATAAAACAACTTATTAATAAAATAAATTGGTTTGTCAATCCAGTATTGAATCTTCTTATTATCATCAATAGAAATAGGAGTTGAATATCCTGTAGCCATTACATTCTGCCTCCAGTCTATTTCAGGTGTTATTTCTTTTACGGCCTCATGCCTATTTTCAATTTCTTGTTTACTCAAATCTAAATTTAACAAACGATTTGCTAATAAGTCTCTTCCAACAAGCGTGAAAGTTCGGTTTATATACTGAAACAAAGAACCCTTTCCAAAAATATCAAGGTCATAAGAATATGGATGATCACGATCAGTATACTCAGCTCCATCGTTAAAAAAGGAATAATTATTTTTTAAAACCTCCTTTTCTTCGCTGTTAATTTTAATAAGATTATTATAATGATTTAATAAATCGGTTTGTTTTAAATAATTAATGACGAATGTTATAAATAATGCAAAAGATATAATACCTCCAGAAATTTTCAATAATGAGACTTCTTTAAAAAGAAAAACAAATAATGCAATTGCTAAAACAAATGAAAAGAATCTTAAGAAACTTAAAATAGTTAATCTCTTACGAATTCTAATCTCTTCATTTGTAAACGTTTGAATTCTTTCATTATAGATTTTCTCAATATCAGCTATTCTCATGTCATGCGGATTTCAGATTTTTCAATTCCATCTCAATCATTTCTCTTACCATATTTGAGATTGATGATTAGCAACAACTATTTTAGTTTTTTTTCTGTTTAATTTTTCTTTTCCTATAATTTCTACTTTCCATCCTGGAACTAAGACAGTAAAAGAACTTCCCCACATATTTGAAAAATAATGTAGCAAAATTAATTTTCTATCAAAAGGTACGGTTAACAACCATATTAGAAGAAAAAGTGGTGCATAAAAAAGAGTAATAAGTACTATTAACAACCAGACATATGCGGAAAACAGAATTCGTAACATTTGATACTTATTTTGTATAAAATCAGTTCTACAAAAATATTGTTTTAATTTAATAATTTGTTTTCACTATAAATTATTTTCAAAATTGGTATATTTTTTGAATATTAATATTTTACTTACTAATTTCACAGCAAAATTAAAACTATAGTTTTAACTTTAAGATACTGAATTATGAAAATAAGATGTTTAATTATCGGGAGTCTTGCTTTACTTATGAGTTTACCACTGTTTGCGCAAGAAGAGAATACAAAGTTAGATACTATTTATATGTTAGGTAGAAGAAAGCTTATTGTTGAGGTAAGAAACATTTCTTCATCAACAGTAAGATATTCAGAGCCCGGATCAGAGGAGACGATTACAGTTGGAAGAAAGCAAATACAAAAAATAATTTTCAGCAACGGAAGAAAAGAAGTTTTTAATAAGCCCGTGATGATGATGGTTGCAGAGGGAGACTGGAAAACCGTAATTGTTACTGACAGAAAAAATGACGTTGAAGGATTATATGAATTAGGTAAAGTTGAAGCAAAATCTTCCGCTGGAAGCCGAAGTGCAAAATCAGCACAGAAAAGTGCAAGGATAAGACTTCAGAAAAAAGCTGCAAATATAGGAGGAATGATTGTTTTAATAACCAAAGAAGAATCTGTAGGAGGATTTGGGGAACCACCTACTTATGAAGTTTCGGGAATTGCATACGGATTCGAGCCACCTAAAAAGAAAGAAGAAAAAGAGAATTAAAAAAAGGGAGCATTTGCTCCCTTTTTTTAATTCTCTAATCCGATTTTCTCTAATCCTTGAATAAATACAACGTCTTTAGGTATTCTTTCTTTTTGTATCTTATATAAATCGTCCAATAATTCATCTCTGATAAAACCCTTTTCATTAATGAGTTTTTTTGCAGCTTCATAATTCCCGTCACCCTGTATTACCAATATTTCCTTCGATAAATTTAACATCGCTTCTTTCATCTTTTCAAAATCAATTTTATACTTACCAGTTTTCTTGTTTCGAGAAAATGCTCCTGCGTCTTCGAAATAATAAAATCTTATCATATTTGCAACACCCTGATCGTTTGAAATTCCAAAACGAACAGATCTAAAAACATCTGCCATATAGGTTACATAATTATCCATTAAATCATCACCATTCATTTCTCCCATTTCGTAAAGCTTAGTTACAAAATATAAACTCAGAATATCATTTTTACTTTCTTCGATAACATTGTAATGTTCCTGTAGAGCATCTCTTACTGAACCTTTGTTATTAATTGTATTTTTTATACCAAGTGCACTTCCTACTTCATAAAACATTGTATTTTCAAAAAATGCTCTTGATTTCACATGTTTTATCTGATCTTCATCGATCAACAAATCGCTAATTGGTTTTAAAATCTTAATAAATTTAGCTTCCAGAACATTCTTAAACTGCAACTTTCGGCTTCCAACCTTTAACTGCACTTGCCCATCAATTGGTAAAGTAATAGCAATTTTTTTACCCCCAGTATTCCAATATCCCGAACAATATATTACATCGTATACCATGATATCAGACAATTCACCTGGCATTTCTGATTTATATTTTTCATCAACCGGAAGATTTTTTTGTAGATAATCAAGTAATAATGAATATTTCTCAAGATCTTTGCTCGATTGTTTATCTTTTATTAAAACCATGGATTGGTAGGATGTTTTTGTATAATACAATCGATCTTCAGCGTCTTCAACCGGACCTACAATAAAATCAATCAAGTTGTCTTTCATCTCCATCCAGGCAATATCACTTTTATAATATTTGTCTGTTAGTAAAGCACTTGCCCGCAATTCCAAATATTTCTTTTGATCCTTATCATCTGCAAAAGTTGCAGCTTTATTCATTAACTCAGCAATTTTTATCAAAATATCATGATAAGCTTCATGATATGGCACAGTAACTAAACCTCCGAGCTCATTTCTTCTAACTAAAGTATATAAACTATACTTCTCTAAATCGCTAAACTCATTAAACTCCTGATAAGACATATCATTAGGATAAAAATTAGCACCGTCATATCGTTTTTCTACTCCCTCGACAAATGGCTCCAATCCTCCTAAACGGTCCCAAGGACCATAATTAATATCAAAATATTTTAATACTTTTTCATCATTTATGGATTCTCTCACTTCATCTTTTTTTGAGCATGTTTGAGCCCAATAAAGCTCATCAATTAATTGAGCAGCTTCAAAAAGAAGAGGGAGCATTTTCTTCTGATTTTCACTCAAAACAGCTAAATTAGCTTCAAGTTTTACATCAGCATAATTAGCCAACAGCTTCTCCATTTTTGACTTTGGTTTTGAATCGTCTTTTTTATTCGTTTTTGTGCACTGAATAAATAAAAAAGAGAATAAAACGGTGCTGATAATTATTACTTTTTTCATAATCAGTAATTTATAGGTTAAATATAGATATTGTTCGTATATAAGAGAAATAGCGTTAATTAATTAAATTTACGAAAAAAACCAGCTGATGTCAATTAATACATACTTTAAAGTGGCAAATCTACAGAGAGGTAACTGCAAATGAATGTTTTAAGATTTAAAAGAATGTAGTAGAAATCTCTTCAATTTTATCATGACTTAAATCAAAATTTTGTAACTCTTTGCTAACTACGGCAGGCTCATGTCTAATATCTTTCAGTTTAAGTTCAATTTCTTTAACAATTTTTTCATCAATAAAGTTGCAAGCTAAATTCACATCCTTAATAAAACCTTTTTCAACCGATAACTGCACATTTATAGTACCTTCTGAAGTTGTCTGAGATTTTTCAAAATTGTACTTAGGTGAATATCCAAAATTCCATTCCCATGTTTTATATTTCTCGTTTACCAGTCGATTAACATGCTCTATATCGTTATTTGTAAATTCATATATAACCGCATCCTTATCGCTTAAAACAATATGATTCAGGATTTTATTGTAAAAATCTTTAACAGTTATTTTTTCACTTAGATGATCAATGATATTAGTAACCCGGCTTCGAACTGATTTTACTCCTTTATCCTGATATATTAATGGATTTACTTTTAATGCTTGTGAAAGATTAGAAATTTCGGATGAGAACAATAATGTACCATGATGTAAAACACGTTTTTTAAATATATGTTCTGCATTTCCCGAGATCTTTTTACCTTCGATCATAATGTCATTTCTACCCTCAAATTTAGCATCAACACCTAAGTCATGTAATACTTCTAATATCGGTTTGGTATATCTTTTAAAATCAACAAGATTTTCGTTGTCTTCAACGTTCTGAAAAAACGAGAAATTTAGATTCCCTAAATCATGAAATACAGTTCCTCCACCGGAAAGTCTTCTTACAACAGGAATATTTTGTTCCTGAACAAAATTCAAATTAATCTCAGCTAAAGCGTTTTGATGTTTCCCAATTATAATAGAAGGTCTACTTCTCCAAAGTACAAAACAATTCTCTTTGAAATTCTTTAAAATATATTCCTCGGTAGCAAGATTAAAATAAGGATCTGTATTTTGATTAGGGATGCAAAGCATAGCATTAAATCATTGGAAACTAAAATATTATTTTGCTCCAAATTTCTCCAAAGTTTTTTTACTTGTATAAGTATATAAAATATAAGTTAGAAGTCCGATTACACCACCTAAAGCAGCGCCGCCCAATACATCGAAAGGGTAATGAACACCAAGATAAATACGACTATATGAAACTATTGTTGCCCAAATAAAAATAAACCAGGAGAAATGTCTGTTTTTAAAAAATTTTGATAAAAAGAATGCAACGGCAAATGTATTTGCAGCATGCGAAGATACAAATCCATATTGTCCTCCACATTTGTTTCTCACGATATGAACAATATCCTGCAATGCTGGATTATGACAAGGTCTTAATCGTTGAAAAACTTCTTTAAATGCTTGAACCGAAATTTGATCAGCCAGTGTTACAACAAGTGCAATAAATATTAGCGAAATAATGGATTTCCATCGTTGCTTATAAACAATATATGCTACAATAACTGCATACATTGGAATCCATGATTTTGAGCCAGAAATCCACCACATGATTTTATCCCAAAAAGGCGAATTTATTCCGTTAAGGAAAATAAATATATTTGTGTCTATATTATTTAAAAACTCAAGCATCTTTTTAGCTTTAACTTAACTGTTTCCAGATTAAATCTTTTAGTTCCTGCAAACCAACTTGTGCAACAGAGGATATAAATAAATTTGGAATATCCGGTAAATCTTTCTTAATTTCCTCTATTAACTCCTCATCGAGCATATCAGTTTTTGTAATAGCCAGAATTCTGTTTTTATCTAATAACTCAGGATTATATTTCTCAAGTTCGTTCAGTAATGTTTTGTATTCCGCGTGTATATCGTCGCTATCGCAAGGAACCATAAACAACAATATCGAATTCCTCTCTATATGTCTTAAAAATCTCAATCCAAGACCTTTGCCCTCGTGAGCACCTTCAATTATTCCCGGAATATCTGCCATAATAAACGATTGCATATTACGATAAGGAACGATTCCTAAGTTAGGAACAAGAGTCGTAAATGCGTAATCAGCAATTTTGGGTTTTGCTGCCGAAATAACTGATAAAAGTGTTGATTTTCCTGCATTTGGAAACCCAACTAAACCAACATCGGCAAGAAGTTTCAGTTCAAGAATAAACCATCCTTCTTTTCCTTCTTCCCCAGGCTGAGCATATCGTGGAGTTTGATTTGTTGACGATTTAAAATGAGTATTACCCAGACCACCTCTTCCACCATTTAATAAAACTTCGGTTTGATTCTCTTCTGTAATCTCAAATATAATTTCGTTTGTTTCCGAATCTCTAACAACAGTACCTACAGGTACTTCTACAGTAACATCATTTCCATCGGATCCGGTTCGTTCAGATTTTCCACCAGCCATTCCGCTTGTGGCAAAAATATGTCTTTTGAATTTTAAATGCAGTAATGTCCATAATTGAGGATTACTTTTAAGAATTATATGTCCTCCTCTTCCACCATCTCCTCCATCAGGTCCACCTTTATCAATATACTTTTCGCGGTGTAAATGCGGAGAACCAGCTCCACCCTTACCTGATCTTAAAAATACTTTTACATAGTCTACAAAGTTTGATCCTGCCATTTATTTGTATTTTTCTATTATGGTACAAATTTTATCAAAGATAACATCAATTTCTCCATTTCCATCAACAGCTTCATATTTTCCCAAAGATTTATAATAATCTTTTACACAAGCAGTTCTCTGATTATAAATACCAATTCGTTTTCTTATAATTTCTTCTTCCCTATCATCTGGTCTTCCAGATTGTTCTGAACGTTTTATAAGTCGATCAATTAATTTATTTTCTTCAACCTCAAGCGAAATCATTACATTAACATCTCCGCCGTATTCTGATAGAAATTCAGGAAATTTTTCGGCTTGTAAAGTTGTTCGTGGAAATCCATCAAAAATAAAACCTCCTGAATTTTTATTCACTTCCAGCTCACTATTAATAATTTCAAAAGCCATTTCATCGGTAACGTAATTACCATCATCAATAAGCTTTTGAGCTTCAATCCCTAAAGGTGTTTGTTTCTGAATTGCTGTTCTTAAAACATCTCCAGTGGAAATATGAACAAGCTTGAATTTTTCAATTATTTTTTGCGATTGCGTACCTTTCCCTGCGCCCGGAGGTCCGAATAAAACAATATTCAACATTAAATCTAAGGTTTTAAAGCTAACTTATAAGAGTATAAATATCTGCCAAATTTCGACCTAAACCATCATAATCCAAGCCATAACCAACAATAAAATCATTTGGAATTTCCATTCCGATATAATCTATATTTAGATCTTTTTGGTAAGCCTCCGGTTTAAATAATAATGAAGCAACTTTCACACTTGCAGGTTCAAAACTTTTTAACTGACCTAAGATTTGCTCAAGCGTTATTCCTGTGTCAACAATATCTTCAAGAACAATAACATCTCTACCTTCAATCGATTCATTTACTCCTATTAGTTGACGTACTGCTCCCGTTGAGGCCGTTCCTTTGTAAGATGTTAATTTAAGGAAAGTAACTTCGCAGGTAAAATCAATTTGTTTAAATAAATCGGCTGTAAACATAAAAGATCCGTTTAAAATACTAATAAATAAGGGAACATCATGTCCTGCATAATCCTTATTAATTTTCTCAGCCATTTTAGTAATAGCTTCTTGTATTTTTTCTGAAGGTATAGATACTCCAAATTCCTTGTCTTTTAATTTTACCTGTTTCATTATATTGATTTTATTATTTCCGGACTAACTGAATTTTATAGGTTTGGGCAATCTGAAATTATAATATTACCTTTGCACAAAATCTTATTTAAACCAATAAAATTTAATATTTGGCGAAAATACGAATTAATGCTCTAAATATGATTTTATTACTTAAAAAACTTAACACACAAAATGAAAGCAAAAGTTAGTATCATCATGGGCAGCACATCGGACCTGCCAGTAATGGAAAAAGCAGCAAAAATACTGGATGAATTTAAAATTCCTTTTGAAATAAATGCTTTATCGGCTCATCGTACACCCGAAGAAGTTGAGAAATTTGCAAAATCGGCAAAAGATCGTGGAATAGAAGTTATCATTGCAGGAGCAGGAATGGCAGCACATTTACCCGGAGTAATTGCTGCAATGACAAGCTTGCCTGTTATTGGAGTACCCATAAATGCAAGTTTAGATGGAATGGACTCATTATTAGCTATTGTTCAAATGCCTCCTGGAATTCCGGTTGCAACAGTTGGAATTAATGGAGCACAGAATGCAGGAATTTTAGCTACACAAATGATGGCTGCAGGTGATGAAACCTTGAAACAAGTTTTAATTGATTACAAAGAAAATCTAAAATCTAAAATCGTTAAAGCAAACGAAGAATTAGCAAAAATTAAGTTTCAATATAAAACGAATTAAAGTAAAAGTAAAAACATCCGAAGATAAATTCTTCGGATGTTTTTTTAGGTTTTAATGTGAAATTAATATTGTACTTGTATATTTTTGATCTTTATACTGTACAACTAAATAATATAAACCTTCTGGAAAATTACTTGTATTTATTTGGAATTTCTTTTGTTGAGTAGTTCCATTATAAACAGGTGTTGATCTGTTATTTATAAGTTTTATATGTAACTTTTCCGTATTTAAATATTCCTCTTCAGCCAAATTTTCTATAAACACTTCAATATAATCATCTGCCGGATTAGGAATAACACTTAGAAGGCCAGGAATAATGGCTGGATTATCACATTCCATACGTATTTTTTTGAAAGCATTATCAGAAGAACCACAAACTGAAGCAGTACAACTAACAACAACCATATTCCCACATTCTGAACTTAGTCTTAATTCATCAGTTCCTTGTCCAGAAACAATATCTGCACCACTTACACTCCAATTATAATTAATAAATGGAGATTCTGGGTTTGCAAAGACAGAAAAATCGCTTTCACCATATGCAACACTTGGTGAAATAATAGTAAGCTCACCTAATTCTCCTACCCATAAATCTTTCTCAAGAGTTATAGAATTTCCTTGTGCATCTGAGATTTCTACTTTTACCCAACCAGAACTGCCAGAAGTTGGATTTAGCGCCTCAACTACATAACTATTTGTTCCATGCCCGCTAACATAAGACAAATTGCTGCTTTTTGTCCAGTTTACAGTTGTACCCGAAGGGCGGTTATTAAGGGTGAATGTAGTATTATTTGGAAAGCAGCTGACGGATGGACCGGAGATGTATGAAATTCTCCTGCCATTAAGTGTTGTAGGATTTGTTCCAACAGGGTCTAACCAATGATCTAACCGGCGACGATTATCACTTGCTCCGTTACCTGTCCATGAGCTGCTGAATTTTCCGTAATTTCCAATATCTTCAGAGGGATTTGAACAATTAGGGTTAAGGCATAAGGGACCAGAGCCATAAAGCTGTCCAATCAATTTATGATTATTGTTAATTAGTGGAGAGCCGGAAGAACCTCCTTCTGTTACAGAATGGCCATTTAATGTTGAAATCCAATTTACTTTCCAAAAGTTGGAATTACCTGAGTAAAAACAATTAGATGTTTCCGGAGTAATCGTATAAGTAGCATTTTTTTACATCTCCCGCCGGATGATGAATACCTATACCTCCTGTTCCCGAATTACTAGATCTGTCCCACCCCAGATAGTAAGGGGTAATATTTGGGTTATACAAAGGATTTTCAGTTAATCTTAATAAGGCAAAATCCGATGTAGAATTATTGGCTACTACTGTTGCTCCAACAGTTGAGTATATTGGAGGTTCTGTACTACTATTTGAACAAGCATGATGTTCGTAATGCCAATAGAAAGAATAATGATTTAAATTCGGATTCGTTACAGCATCATACTTGATATAATCATTTCCCCATCCACCTAAACAATGATCAGCAGTAAGAAATAATGGACGTAAATCATTGGCTGTAGTATTTACCAACGAACCTGTACAATACCTATTACCATTTACCAAAATAAGTGCTATTGCTTTTTTTTCATTATTCCAACCATTACCTTCGGGGCAGTTTACATTTACCTGGCAATCGCCTGAATTGCCCAAACTTCTATTCTCAGGCAGATTTATATATCTGTATCCGTGTACAACATAATCAATAGAAATAATAGCTTGCTCTTCAATATTTTTGGGTTGATAATATTCTACTGTAATTTTATCACTATAAACCAAACCTGTGGCAAATCCAAGTATGTTTTCTTTACTTCCTTTATTATTAATCGAAGTAAAAGCTCCTATTGCATGCTTTTTGTCATTACTGTAAATAAAAAGCTTTCCCCTTTCGGGTAACCAAAATTTACTATACAGTAAATTTATTGAAAGAGCACCAGGACAAGCGATATTTAAACACCAAATCTTATCACCGTTGGGTAAGGTGTGCCATGTTCCTGAATTATTAATGGAATAATCTACCTTTTGCCGATACCCGAAACGAGGAGGTATTCCATTTTTTTCATCCTGTAGATCTTCCTTATCTAACTTCTGAAAGTCCAAATAAGGTAGTTTTTTAGAACTTACCGAGGTTTCGCTCAATTTATCAATATCATACTTAAAACTTACAGGTAACTCATGAGTGCTTATTTGTGCATTGCTTACAAGAAATATAAGATTCAACGCTAAAACAAAAAGTATATTTTTCATTGTTCTAAGGGCTTAAAGAGTAAAAAAAGTGTTTGATTGTCATAATAGAGAGCTAAACCCTTGTTCGTAATTTCGTACGAGTGTACTTGGTGTATTGCATCAACATAATCGTTGCCATCAAAAAGTTCGTTAATTTCAGCACCCCCAAAATAGCTAAATATCAGTTCTTGAGATGAAATATTCAGTTGGTAAGAGCCTCCAATTTTATTGGTTGAAGTCCAACCCGTTATTTTATTGTCAAGATGAAAGTGTAAAATATAACAACTATCTCCTTCGGGTTCAGCCTTTTTTAGGGTGTTAGAAGTATAATTTCCAAAACCTATTAGTTTCCACTTAGTTTCCACCAGTGATAATTGCAAATAACTTTCATTAATAGTGACTTCACTCAATGGAATAATATTCTCATCTGAATTGTTTTCTTCTTCACAGCTAAAAGCCGTAAAAACAATTATTCCGCACAGGAATAGAATTTTACTTAAGTTTCTCATAAATTTTAATTTTTAGGTTTAATAATTATCAAATAAATTTAAACAAAATTTCAAAAAGAACTATGCCTCCATATATTAATTCCCGAAATACATAAAAGGTGACCCTGTAAAAACTGTGTTATAAAACATATTTATGTAAGGAGTGTAAGCAAACGAAGATTTGGCGAAAATTAAATATCAGTATAAAGTGAATTAAAAAAAGGGAGATTATTTCTCCTTTTTTTATACCCAAAATTCAGGTTAGTCTTTTTTTCTAAATCCTATATATAATTAGATCATTTTGCTAATTCATTTTAGATTCATTTTATACTTATGAATTTATTGTATCTTCATGACCTGTTTTTTAAACCGATTTAGCATGAGAATTAGATCCTTATATAAAAGCTTATTATTCATATTTTCAATCTGCTTTTTAAGTTTCAGTCAGGCATTTTCAATTCAGAATCAAGGAATTGAAGAAGGCAGATCTGCTGCAATGGCTAATACCTCGGTTACCCTTGCCGATATCTGGTCTGTATATCACAATCAGGCTGGCTTGGGTTACTTAGAGAACATTTCAGTGGGAATTTTTCATCAGTCGGGATATATAAAAGAACAAAACTTACAAGGCATGGCTTTTGCTTTACCAACAAAAACAGGAACTATTGGTGCATCTTATTCTTACTACGGATATTCGCAATACAATGAAATGCAAGCCGGGCTGTCATTCGGAAGAAGTTTCTCAAAATACTTTTCTGTCGGTTTGCAATTAAATTATTTACATACCCAGATTGCCGGTAATTATGGTTCGGCTAATGCTGTTAATTTTGAAGTTGGAATTCTTTCTCAACCCATTGATAATTTATTTATTGGTGCCCATGTTTACAATCCGTCGCGAAGTAAAATGGGCGAAGAAGAAATACCAACCATTTTTAATCTTGGAGTAAGTTATTTATTTTCTGAGAAAGTTTTATTTGCTGTGGGAACTGAAAAAGATATAAACCAAGAAGCCAGATTTAAAGCCGGATTCGATTATAAATTAATTGAATATGTTTCACTTCAGGCAGGAATTTCGACCAATCCGGCAAAATATTCATTCGGAGCGGGTTTTCATTATCAGAAAATAAATGCGCATGTTGGTTTTGTTAAACATCAGACTTTAGGATTTACGCCATCATTTACTTTAAGTTATGGGTTTTAGAATCTTCCGCATAAGAAATAGTGTACTCATCCTATTTATGCTCTTTTTGAGTTTAAATACTATGGCTCAAAAAGATCCTTCGCTGGAAGATTTAATTGAAGAAATTGCTGGTAGCACAGACTCAGAATTAGATTACACCAGTTTATACGAAGATTTAAATTACTTTTTAAATAATCCGCTTAATATAAATACAGCTACACTGGAAGATTTTGAAAAGCTTCAGATATTAAATGATTTTCAGATAAAAAGCTTGCTCGATTATGTTAAAAGAAATGGTCAGATGTTATCTATATATGAACTTCAGTTAGTTTATGGATTTACTGTTGCCGATGTTAACAAGATTTTACCTTTTGTAAGTGTTTCTGGAATAAAAGCAGATGATCATTTTAAGGTGAAAAATGCACTAAAATATGGCAATCATCAGTTATTTTTACGTGGGCAGGAAGTGTTGGAAGAACAAGTTGGATACAGTTCAATTTCCGATTCGGACCTTTTAAAAAGTCCAAACTCACGATACCTTGGAAGCTCCTATAAAATTTACACCAAATATAAATACAATTACAAAAACAAGATTTACTGGGGAATTACAGCTGAAAAAGATCCTGGGGAAGAGTTTTTTAGTGGAAATAATAAAAATGGCTTTGATTATTATTCTGCTCATTTACAGTTAAATAATTTTGGTTTTGTTAAAACACTTACACTTGGAGATTTCGAAGCTAAGTTCGGGCAAGGTTTGGTTTTATGGTCTGATATGGGTTTTTCAAAAACACCCTATGTTCTAAACATTAGGAAAAAAGCACAAGGATTAAGAAAATACTCATCAACTAACGAAAATGTGTTTATGCGTGGTGCAGGAACAACCATTTCTGTTAAAAATATTGATTTTACAGTTTTCTATTCAAACAAGAAAATTGATGCTAATATTCAAGATAGCATTGATAACGAAATTGCAAGTGTATCTTCGTTTCAGAATTCGGGTTACCATTCTGTTCCTTCAGAAATAATCGATAAAGATGCTATTGGTGAACAAATTATAGGAGGAAATATTTCATTTAACCATTCTAAATTCAAGATTGGAATAACCGGTGTAAATTACAAATACAGTACTGATTTATTAAAAGATACTACACCTGAAAATCAATTTAAATTTCAAGGAAATGAAAACTCCAATATTGGTATGGATTATCAATTTGGATTAGGTGATTTTAGTTTCTTTGGAGAAGAAGCAATAAGTGCAAATGGAGGGAAAGCTTTTTTGAATGGTTTTCTTGTGAATTTGGCACCACAAGTTTCTTTCTCTGCAATGCACAGGCATTATGATAAGAATTATCAGGCAAACTATGCAAATGGATTTGCCGAAGCTTCAGGAACCAGCAATGAGTCTGGTCTTTACTTTGGACTTGAGTTACATCCGATAAAACACTGGATGGTAACAGCATATTTCGACACTTATGAGTTCCCTTGGATAAAAACAGGCGTTGATGCTCCTTCAACAGGTTATGAGTGGTTTGTACAAACAGATTATACTCCTACCCGAAATTTAAGTATGTATGTAAGAATAAAAAATGAAGAAAAATTAGGGAATAAATTAACTGAATCAGGAGTTGATGAATTAAGCTACCAGAATCTTCTCAAATTACGTTATCATATTTCTTATCGAATAAATGATCAACTTTCATTAAAAAATAGAGTTGAGACTGCTGCATTTAAAGAAGAATCAGAAAGTACCGATTATGGTTATATGATTTATCAGGATGTTTTTTATGATTTTAAAAAGATTCCTTTATCATTAAATATGCGCTTTGCTATCTTCGAAACAGATTCGTACTATGCACGTATTTATGCTTACGAAAGTGATATTTTATATGCATTTTCTATTCCGGCATATTATTCAAAAGGAACCAGAACTTATTTCAATCTAAAATATTCTGTAGGAAAAAATATGGATATCTGGTTACGTTATTCTCAAACCTACTTTTCAGACACAGATGAAATTTCTTCAGGATTAACTCAAATTAATGGCAATACTAAATCAGAAGTTAAAGTTCAGCTAAGAATAAGGTTGTAATTTAATTAACTTCTATTTTACTATTTACCTTAATGTCCTTAATATTTAGTTGTAGTGTTGAAACTCCGCGATAACAGTTTTCATCAACCGCATAACATATATCAAAGAAATCACCTGACTGAATAAATTCAAACAAATTTGCTTGTTGAAATGCTATTGCAGGATATTTTTTAAACGGATCATCTTCCTGAATAAGTGATAATTTAAGGTGCTCTTTGGTTAAACCAACAATTCTTCCTTCGCCATTATCGGCAACATTTTGTGTAATAAAAACCGGAGCCATATTTCCTGGTCCAAAAGGTTGAAATTGTTTCAGAATACGGTAAAATTTCGGGGCAATTTTACTCAATTCAAGTTCAGCATCAATATCAACTTGTGGAATTAAAAGCTCATCGCTTATATTCTCGCTCACATAATTCTCAAAACGCTTTGTAAACTCAGGTACATTGTCGATTTGCAATGTTAATCCTGCAGCATACATATGTCCGCCAAAATTTTCTAACAAATCGCTGCAATGTTCAATAGCTTGATAAATATCAAATCCTACCACAGAACGTGCTGATCCTGTTGCTAATCCATTTGATGAAGTTAATATAATTGTTGGACGATAATATGTCTCAATTAATCGAGAAGCAACAATACCAACTACTCCTTTATGCCAATTTGAATTATATAAAACGGTTGCTTTCTTTTCTCTCAATTCCTGATCTCCTGCAAGCACACTCAGCGCATCCTGAGTTATGCTACGATCAATGTTTTTTCGTGCATCATTAAAATAATTAACACTATTAGCAACAACCTTGGCTTGTCTGGCATTATCGGATAAAAGTAGCTCAACCGCTTTGTCAGCCGATTCCATTCTTCCAGCAGCGTTTATACGTGGTCCAATTTTAAAAACAATATCTTCAATGGCAATACTTTTATCTGTTAAGCCTGCAAGAATAATAATCGATTTTAATCCTTGGCAAGGATTTGCATTCAACTGAATTAAACCAAAATGAGCTAATGTTCTGTTTTCATCAATAATCGGAACAATATCAGAAGCAATACTTACAACGACCAAATCAAGATATGGCATTATCTTTTCAAAAGGAATGTTATTTACTTGAGCATAACCCTGAATTAGCTTAAACCCAACTCCACAGCCCGAAAGATCTTCAAATGGATATGTACAATCATTTCTTTTAGGATCTAAAACGGCAACTGCATTTGGTAATTCATCGCCTGGAAAATGGTGATCGCAAATAATAAAATCGATACCATTACTTCGAGCGTAATCTATTTTTTCGTTGGCTTTTATACCACAATCAAGAGCAATTACTAAAGAAAATTCATTATCCTGAGCAAACTGTACTCCCTGTAAAGATATCCCATAACCCTCACTGTATCTGTCGGGAACATAAAATCCTACATTCGGGTAAAACTCTTTTAAAAAGGAATATACCAACGCAACTGAAGTTGTTCCATCAACATCATAATCGCCATAAATAAGAATATTCTCGTTATTTTGAATTGCTTTCCCGATGCGTTCAATTGCCAAATCCATGTCTTTCATTAAGAAAGGATCGTGCAAGTCATCGATTTCAGGACGAAAAAAAGCTTTAGCCTGATCAAACGTACTGACACCTCTTTGTGTTAAGAGATTTGCCAGTGCAGGGTCTATATTTAGTTCGTTTGCCAGTTTTTCATTTACTTCTTTTTCTCCTTGCTTCTTTAGCACCCATCTTTTTTCCATATATAGTTTTCATATTTTTTACGCTTTTAAATTCATCCCGAATACTTCTTCCATTTTTTCTTTTAAAACATCTTTAACTTTTTCAATATCCCTCATTTTTCCCAACTCCTTCTGCATCGATGTTACACCCTTGTCGACAAATCCACAAGGGTTAATATGATTAAAATATTCGAGATTGGTGTTTACATTAAAAGCAAATCCATGCATTGTAATAAATCTGCTTGCTTTAACACCAATTGCACATATTTTTCTTACTTTGTTTGTTCCAACATCTAACCATACACCAGTTGATAATGGCAATCGTTCCGAATCAATTCCAAACTCTTTTAAAGTAAGAATTATTGATTGTTCTAAATTAGCAATATATTGTTTTACCTGCAAATTAAAACGTTCAAGATCAATTAGAGGATATCCAACAATCTGTCCCGGACCGTGATAAGTAATATCTCCGCCTCGGTTTGTTTTAATATATGTTGCTTGTATCTTATCTAAAAACTCATCGTTAATTAATAAATTGTTTTGTTCGCCACTTTTACCAAGAGTATAAACATGTGGATGTTCGCAAAAGAGTACTTTGCCTTCTATTTCAATTTGTTTATCGTCATACAAATCTCTGTTTTCTGCTTTTATTTTTAAATATTCAGCAAAGATTTCCTCTTGGTAATTCCACGCATTTTTATATTCTATAGAACCAAGATCTTCAAATTTTACATTCTTCATTTTCTTTCCTCTAATTACGAACAAACATGATTTTCAGCTCTGTACGATGATCTTACCAAAGGACTGCTTTCAACAAAGTCAAATCCCTTTTCGATACCGATTTTATGATACTCTTCAAACTTTTCAGGAGTTATATATTCTTTCACAGGAATATGTTCCAGTGTTGGTGCAAGATACTGACCAATAGTCATAACTTTACATCTAACAGCTAACAGATCATCCATAACCTGAAGAATTTCTTCTTCTGTTTCACCAAGACCAAGCATAATTCCCGATTTTGCAACTAATTCGGAATCTGCAATTTGTTTTATTACTTGAAGACTTCTTTGATATTTTGCTCTGCTTCTTATCTGAGAAGTTAATCTTTCAACTGTTTCCAGATTATGAGAAATAACCTCTGGTTTTGCATCAATTACCTTTTGAATATTCTCTTCAATTCCATCAAAATCAGGAATTAAAGTTTCAATAGTTGTTTCAGGATTTACTTCTTTTATTTTCTTGATAGTTTCTGCCCAAAATGCAGAACCTCCATCTTCCAAATCATCACGATCAACTGATGTAATAACACAGTGCTTTACTTTCATTAGTTTAACTGATTCTGCAATTCGATTTGTTTCTTCCCAATCTACAGGCAATGGTTTCCCTGTTTTTACTCCACAAAACTTACATGAACGTGTACAAATTTCGCCTAAAATCATAAAGGTTGCTGTTCCGCGATTCCAGCAATCACCAATATTTGGACAATTACCACTTGTACAAATTGTATTTAAATTATACTTTTTTACTGTATTTTTTACTTTGGAATACGATTCCCCTTTTGGCATCTGCATTTTCATCCAGCGAGGTAATCTTTTCGTATTATTCTTTCCTGATTCCATATCCCCTCCTTAATAAAATCAATAGATTATCTGCAAAATTAAATTATTCTAAATAAAAACAATTACGATTATCTATAATAAAATTAGAATCCAATCATCTTGTTTGATTATTAGATCAATATAAATTTTCATGAATTTCAAACCAAATATATAAGTAATCCATATATTTTAAGATTTAGTTTTATCTTTGCACTGTTTTTTTGAAATATGTTAAATATTGAATTTGTATGATAAATTTAGACTTAAGCGAACAAGAAGTTATTCGCCGACAATCACTTGAAGAATTAAGAAAACTGGGTATTAATCCATATCCTGCTGCAAAATATGATGTTAATACTTCATCACAAGAAATACTTTCAAAATACGATGCTGAGAAAAATAATCTGCAAGAAGTGTGCATTGCAGGAAGAATTATGACCAGAAGAATTATGGGAAGTGCTTCATTTGTTGAGTTACAGGATGACAAAGGGAAAATTCAGGTTTATTTCAAGCGTGACAATATTTGTGAAGGAGAAGACAAAACGTTATACAATACAGTATTTAAAAAGCTTTTAGATATTGGCGATATTATTGGAGTTAAAGGAAATGTATTTATAACTCAGGTTGGTGAAATATCTGTTAATGTTACTGAATATACCATTTTAAGTAAATCGGTAAGACCACTTCCAATTGTAAAGGAAAAAGACGGAAAAACTTATGATGCTTTTTCAGATCCTGATCAACGTTATCGTCAACGTCATCTTGATTTAATTGTAAATCCAGATGTGAAAGAAGCATTTATAAAAAGAACAAAGCTTACTAACTCCATGCGTGAGTATTTAAATGGCAAAGGTTATCTTGAAGTTGAAACACCAGTATTACAACCTTTATATGGAGGAGCAGCTGCACGCCCATTTAAAACATATCATAACACATTGGATCAAACATTATATTTAAGAATTGCAAATGAACTTTATTTGAAAAGATTAATCGTTGGTGGTTTTGATGGTGTTTATGAGTTTGCAAAAGACTTCCGTAACGAAGGCATGAGCCGTTTTCATAATCCTGAATTTACACAAATGGAGCTTTATGTTGCTTATAAGGATTATAATTGGATGATGGAAACCGTTGAAGAAATGGTTGAGAAAATCGCCATGGATATTCATGGCACAACTGAAGTTCAGGTTGGTGAAAATAAAATAAATTTCCAACGACCATGGAAACGATATACCATGTTTGAAGCTATTCAGGAATTTACCGGAATAGACATTTCGAAAATGGACGAAAAAGAGCTTTTTGAAACTGCTCAAAAACTTGAAGTTCCAGTTGATGAAACAATGGGTAAAGGAAAACTCATCGATGAAATATTTGGTGAAATGTGTGAATCAAAATTGATTCAACCAACATTTATTACTGATTACCCAATTGAAATGTCTCCTTTGGCTAAAAAACACAGAAGTGTTGATGGTTTAGTTGAACGTTTTGAAGCAATTTGTAATGGTAAAGAGATTTGTAATGCATATTCTGAGTTAAATGATCCTATTGATCAGCGCGAACGTTTCGAGCAACAATTAGTTCTTGGGAAACGTGGCGACGAAGAAGCAATGATGCTTGACGAAGATTTCTTAAGAGCGATTGAGTATGGTATGCCTCCTACATCAGGTTTGGGAATAGGAATAGATCGTTTAGCAATGATCATGACAAATTCTCCATCAATTCAGGATGTATTATTTTTCCCGCAAATGCGCCCTGAAAAGAAAACTCTGAAAGATGATGTTTCTGCTTATACAGAAATTGGAATTTCTGAAGAATGGGTTCCTGTAGTTCAGAAATCAGGATACTTAACAGTCGATAGCATGAAAGGAGTTAGTCCTGGAGCTTTACATCAAAAATTGTGTGGTACAAATAAAAAGCATAAATTAGGTTTGCAAAATCCGAGTCAGGATGATGTGAAAACCTGGATTGAAAATATTAAATAATCTGAATGAGTCAGAAACCAAAAGTTGCAATATTAGGAGGTGGTAGCTGGGCAACAGCAATCATAAAAATGCTTCTCGAAAATGTTGATGAAATCAACTGGTACATGAGAAGTAAAGAAAAGATTAAGTTTATTAAAGAACATAAACATAATAATTTCTACTTAAGCGCAGTAACGCTGGACACTAATAAAATTGAACTTTATAGTGATGTCAGTCAGACAGTTGAAAATGCAGATATTATAATATTTGCAATACCATCTGCCTTTTTAAAAGATGCTCTTCAAGATTCAAAAATAGATATAAGCAATAAAATTATTGTTTCCGCCATTAAAGGAATTGTACCTGACGACAACCTTATTATTGCAGAATTTTTCAATCAGGTTTACAATGTACCGTTCAATTCATTTGCTGTTATTTCAGGACCATGTCATGCCGAAGAAGTTGCGTTGGAAAGATTATCTTATTTAACTATTGCATCTCAAGATTTAAAAAATGCACGAATAGTTGCCGATTTATTAAGTACTTCGCATGTAAAAACAAGTATTTCAGATGATATTTACGGAACCGAATATTCCGCTGTTCTAAAGAATGTTTTTGCAATTGCAGCCGGAATTTGTCATGGTTTAGGTTATGGCGATAACTTTAATGCTGTACTTATTTCAAATGCCATTCAAGAAATAAAACGATTTGTTGATGCAGTTCATCCAATTACACGTGATATTAAAAGCTCTGCATATTTAGGTGATTTAATGGTTACTGCATATTCTCAATTTAGCAGGAATCGTACTTTTGGAAATATGATTGGCAAAGGATATTCTGTTAAATCAGCTCAGCTTGAGATGAATATGATTGCTGAAGGATATTATGCTGTTAAATCTATCATTGAAATAAATAAGAAATATTTGGTTAACATGCCAATAACAGAAGCAGTTTACAATATTCTTTACGAAAAAATTTCACCGGCTATTGAAATTAAACTATTAACCGAAAATTTAAGATAATACCTCTCTAATCCTGTTTGTCATGAAAAATCTTCAGATTGATTTAAAAAATGCCCTTCCATTTATTAATCAGGAAGAATTTAAAAATTACAGCAAACTTGTTGTAGAACAAGATAAAAAGCTAAATTCAAAAACTGGAAAAGGTTCTGAATTTCTTGGTTGGATAAATTTACCTGAAACAATTTCTACTGAAATAATCTCTGAAATTAATCAAACAGCCGATGATTTAAGAAAGATTTCTGACATTATTGTTATTATTGGTATAGGAGGTTCTTTTATTGGCTCAAAAGCTATTATTCAAGCATTATCAGGAAGCTTTGATCATTTACAAACTAACAAAAATCCACAAATTATTTTTGCCGGGCATAATCTTTCAGAAGATTATCATTCAGAATTGTTAGAATTTTTAAAAGACAAACAATATTCCATCGTTGTAATATCCAAATCAGGAACAACAACAGAACCTGCAATAGCATTCAGAATTCTTCGAAAAGATCTTGAAAATAAATATGGAAAAATCGATGCGCAAAAAAGGATCGTTGCAATAACAGACAAGTTTAAAGGTGCTTTAAGAGAACTTGCTAATAAGGAGGGATACAAAACATTTACTATTGATGATAATATCGGAGGTAGATATTCTGTATTATCACCTGTTGGATTACTGCCTATTGCTTGTGCAGGTTTTGATATCGAGAATTTATTGTCAGGTGCAAAATTAATGATGGTTAAAGCTCAAAACAAAAACTTTAATCAGAATCCCATATATCAATATGCATCTATAAGACATGCTTTGTACCTTAAAAATAAATCAACAGAAATTCTAGCAAGTTTCAATCCGCAACTTTATTCTTTTTCAGAATGGTGGAAACAGTTATTTGGAGAAAGCGAAGGAAAGGAAAATAAAGGAATTTTTCCTGCAAGCGCAATTTTTAGTACAGATCTTCATTCTATGGGTCAATATATTCAAGATGGTTTAAGGAATATTTTTGAAACTATAATCTCAGTAGAAAAAACAAAATCCAATCTAAAGATCCCAGCAGATACAGAGAATTTTGACAATCTGAATTACTTATCGGAAAAAAATCTTGATTTTGTAAATAAAATGGCTGAATTAGGAACTATTTCGGCTCATGTCGATGGTAATGTACCTAATATAAAAATAACTATTCCAGAATTAAATGAGTATTATTTGGGGCAGCTAATCTACTTTTTTGAAAAATCATGTGCTTTAAGTGGATACTTACTTGAAATTAATCCTTTTGACCAACCAGGTGTAGAGAAATATAAAAATAATATGTTTGCTTTATTAAAGAAGCCTGGTTTTGAGAATATTTAGGATTGTATTTTAAGATTAATACCGGATAATTTATCATTTATCAGCACCATTTTATTCATATTCTTAAAAGAGAAGAAATCTTGATCTTCATTTAAGAAATAATAAATCTTCAAAGTATTTTTCAGAACTTTTCGGCTATCTTTTAAATTATTTTGTTCAAGAAGTATATCTCCTTTTTCGCTTAACAATTCTGCTAGCGAGGCAAGTTGCTCTGAATTGAGACCTTTCTTCTGTTTAAGGGCATTAATTAAAAAATCCTCTGAAACAGAATATATAAAATCCTTTTCACAGTCAAAATACTTAAGTAAGGTATCATCAATTTTTTCAAGTGCTTCTCTAAATCGCCCACTATTCTTCAATTCAATCATTATTGAAAGAATCTCTGATACATCCTCAATTACTTTTAATATTTCTTTATTTTCCACTATTTAACGAATCGTTTTAATATTATTAAATAGTAAGATGGTTGGCTATCTGCCTGTTTAGGTTAAAGTAAATATATAAATCTTTAATAAGAATATCGAGTATATAATTCAGTTTTTGACTAAATAAAAAAAAATAAGTATAAATACAGATTCTTGAAAGATAAAAGCTATTTTCATGTTTAAAATACTTGCATACAAAAGGATAATTTTCTTTTTAAAATTCATTTGATTATTTTTAACCACATTTATACATGAAGCTATGTTTGCAGATTCATTGGAACATCTGGATAATATTCGTTTAAACTTTAATGAAGGAAGCTTACTTCTCTTAAATCTAACATTAGCATTTGTTATGTTTGGTGTTGCCTTAGAACTTAAAAAAGAACGCTTTAAGCGAGTATTTGCAGAACCAAAATCAGCAATTATTGGAGTGTCAGCACAATTTATTCTTTTACCTCTTCTAACTTTAATATTAGTTTTAGTAATCAATCCTTCGCCAAGTATTGCATTTGGGATGATTCTAGTTGCTGCTTGTCCTGGTGGAAATATTTCCAATTTCATGACATCATTGGCAAAAGGGAACACTGAACTTTCTGTAAGCTTAACTGCAGTTGCCGATTTGTCAGCATTAATTATGACACCTTTAAATTTTGCATTTTGGGGAAGTATATATGCTGCATTTTATTCTAAAGGCTCAGATTTATTAATCCCAATTGAAATAGATCCTTTCGAAATGTTTAAAACAATGATTATATTACTTGGGATTCCTTTAACATTTGGAATGTTATTTTCATATAAATTTCCAAAGATTACATCAAAAATTGTTAAGCCAATTAAAATTGCTTCAATAGTAATATTTGCTAGTTATGTTCTTGCCGCACTATCATTGAATTGGGGCCATTTTGTAAAATATGTCCATCTAATTTTTCTTATCGTACTAATTCATAATGCACTTGCATTAACAACAGGCTTTTCATTTGCAAAAATTTTTAAACTAAGTCAAAACAACATTCGAACCATTACTATTGAAACTGGTATCCAAAACTCAGGACTTGCGCTTGTTTTAATTTTTAATCCAAAATTATTTAACGGACTCGGAGGAATGGCTTTTATTGCTGCTCTTTGGGGAATATGGCATATAATATCTGGATTAGGAATAGCAGCATTTTGGTCCAGAAAACCTTTAAAAGAATCTAAAAACAATTAATATTTATGGCAGTAAACAGAGAAGACATTGAGAAATCCTCCTTCTTCTATTCATTTTTAAAACCCTATGTTGATTTTGTAACAACAACATATTTTAGAACAAAAATTCATAATAAAAAGAACATTCCAAAAGATGAAATCATAATATATACTCCTAATCATCAGAATGCTTTAATGGATGCTTTGGCTCTTCTTACAAAAGTTGATTCTGAACCTGTATTCCTTGCTCGTGCTGATATATTTAAAAAACCAGCTATTGCAAAAATTCTTACATTTCTACGGATTTTACCAATTTATCGTATTCGAGATGGAAAAGACAGCTTAGGAAATAACGAGGCAATTTTTCGAAAAACTATTGATGTACTTAAAAATAAAAATGGTTTAGTAATTCTTCCAGAAGGAAATCACGCCGGAATTAGAAGGTTAAGAACTCTAAAAAAAGGTGTTTCACGAATTGTTTTTGAAGCAGAAGAATCAAATGATTTTAAACTTGATATTAAGATTGTTCCTGTAGGTTTGGATTGGAGTCATTATTCGAATTTCAGAAGTAGGCTTTTTATTAACTTCGGTGAACCAATAAGTGTTTCGGAATATTATGAAGAGTATAAAAAACATCCTGCTCGAGGAATGAATCTTCTTAGGGAGCGTGTTGCCTCTGAGCTTAAAAAATATATGATTCATATTGAGAATGAAGAATATTATGATATGTTTGATTCCATCAGGTATTTATTTCTTCCTCAAATGACTGAGAAAATGGGAGTAGAAAATAAGCAACCTCATCAATTTTATGCTCAAAAAAATATAATTAAGAATTTAAATGAGTTTGTTGAAAGCAATCCTGAAGAAACAAAAGAATTAGCCGATAAAACATCAAAATATTCTGAATTATTAAAGAAACTCAATTTCAGACACTGGGTAATGCAAAAAGCACCTTTCTCAGTTTTTGGTACATTATTAAAAACTTTATTTGCGTTATTATTTCTACCAATATATTTAATTGGAGGTATAATAAATTATTTACCATATAAAATTCCTGTTTGGTTAACTAAAAACGTTAAAGATCCACAATTTGTAAGTTCGGTAAGAAATGTAATTGCAATAATTCTATTCCCTTTGTACTACATTATTCTAATAATTGCAGGATCATTTATAGCTGAACCATGGTGGTTAAAACTATCAGCATTGGCTTTATTGCCATTTGCAGGCCTATTTGCATTTATCTATTATATTGAGGTTAAAAAGCTTTGTTCTCGCATGAGGTTTACTTTTAAAACATGGTTTAAAAATAAAGATTTGCAAGACTTGAAAGACAATTATAATTATATCTGCACTAAGATGGATACAATCACAAAATAAAAAAAGGCGATCAAATTGATCGCCTTTTTCATATTCTTTATTTTATTTATCGATAAGAATAAGCAGTACCATATAATGTAACAGAAGGAATTTCACCAAAGGCTACATTTGTTTTTTTACCAGTTATTAAAACAATTTCTCCGTTAACTAAAGCAGCTTTTCTTCTAAGAACAATAACAGCTGTTCTTTCTAATGCTTTTGGAGTAGAATATCTTCTATCACTTCCCTCAGCTTTGGCTTCCAATTTTGCAACTTCAATTAATCCTTCAACTTCTTCTTCATTATAGGTTACTTTCACTTTTCTGTAATCTCCAACTTCTCTTACTGCAGGGGCTGTCTCATTTAATATTTCAATTTTACCTGTTTTATATTTTATTTTATGTACCAGTCGTTGATCCATTTTATTAACCTTAGTCTCACCTGGTAATGAATAATAAAGATCGTTCAGATAAATCTTCTTTACGTTTACCTTCATCTCTGTTCCATCGTGCTGATAAATAATATCAGTTTGTTCCTCTTTATCGGAAGTGTTATTTTCCTTTTCTACTTGGTTAGTTGTAGTATCTGTTTCTTCAGGATATATTACCTGAGCATCAACATAGTTAATTGCACAGAATAGCACCAAAAAAACTAAAGTTATCTTCTTCATAGTCATTTATTTTATTTTATTTTACAAAAATACCAGATAAATGTAAAATTTCAAGTTTCGGTAAAGTTAATTCTAAAATTATGCCAAAATAAAAAAAGCTGCCTCAATGAAGGCAGCTTTTTGATCAAATAAATTTATTTTATTTTAAATTGTTCTTTTTAATAAATTCGTTAACAGCTTGTGCTAAATCAGGAGTACCGATTTCTTGTAAATCGTATCCAACCTTAACAGAAGGTTTATTTATTTTAATGAGTCTCTTAAGATCAATTGGGGTAGCAATTACAACAACATCACAAGGAGTGTTGTCAATTGTAGCTTCCAAATCTTTAATTTGCTGATCGCCATATCCCATTGCTGGAAGTAATGTTCCAATGTTAGGATAAATTTTGAAAGTTTCTGCTAATTTACCAACAGCATATTCTCTTGGATCAACTAATTCGCCAGCACCACATTTTTTTGCAGCAACAGTTCCAGCACCAATTTTCATTTCACCGTGAGTTAAAGTTGGTCCATCCTCAACAACAAGAACTTTTTTACCTCTAACTAATTCTGGTTTGTCAATTGTAAGTGGAGAAGCTCCATCAACAACAACTGCATTTGGACTAACCTTAGCAATATTGTCGCGAACTATTTGAATAGCATCAGCATCAGCAGAATCCATTTTATTAATTACAACATAATCAGCCATACGTAAAGTAACTTCACCTGGATAGTATCCTAACTCATGACCTGGTCTGTGTGGATCAACAACAGTAACCATTAGATCTGGCTTGTAAAATGGGAAATCATTATTTCCACCATCCCAAAGAATAACATCACAACCATCAGGATCATTTTCTGCAGCGCGAACAATTGCTTCATAATCAACACCAGCATAAATTACGTTTCCACGTGTTACATGTGGTTCGTATTCTTCCATTTCTTCAATAGTACATTTGTGCTTAGCTAAATCTTCAACTGTAGCAAAACGCTGAACTTTTTGAGCTACTAAATCACCATAAGGCATTGGATGACGAATAGCAACTACTTTAAGTCCTTGCTCCATT
>DAOWGM010000043.1 GCA_030637515.1 Bacteroidales bacterium | reverse complement strand
GCTCAGTCGGGTTTTAATAATTTATCCGGACGAAATAATGTTTTTATTGGAAATGATGCAGGTAATAATAATACAACAGCCGATTATAATGTTTTTATTGGATTTAATTGCGGATATAATAATACGTATGGCGGAGTTACCGGTAATGAAGGAGAGTACAATTCATTTATTGGATACAAAGCCGGATATTCAAATACGAAAGGGTATTCAAATGTGTTTCAGGGATATCAGGCAGGATATATAAATTCAACGGGATACAATAATGTTTTTATTGGTGATGATGCAGGTTATAGTAATTTAACCGGACGTTTTAATTCTTTTATGGGCTCTCAGAGTGGTTTTAGCAATAGTACTGGAGAAAACAATGTATTTATTGGTTATAAAAGCGGTTTTAACAATACATTGGGAGGTGTAACAGGTTCAGAAGGATCTGATAATGTATTTATTGGTAATGAGGCCGGTTATGAAAACACAAAAGGAGCGAAAAATGTTTTTATTGGATTAAGAGCCGGACATTCAAATACAACTGGTGAAAGCAATGTTTTTCTGGGATTAAATGCTGGATATGCTAATACCACAGGCCCTTCTAATGTCTTTATAGGAAGGGGTGCTGGAGAATCAAATTCTACAGGAGAAGGGAATGTTTTTATCGGTTTAATAGCAGGTAATCATAGTCAAGCACATAATAATATTTTTATTGGTACAGAAACAGGAGCAGAAAATACGAATGGAACAGAAAATGTTTTTTTGGGTTCATATTCCGGTAGTAGCAATACAACAGCATCTAATAATGTTTTTATTGGTACCGAAGCTGGATATTTTAATACAACTGCTGGTTACAATGTCTTTTTGGGTTATCAGTGTGGATTCAATAATACATTTGGCGGAGTTACCGGTAACGAAGGAGAATTTAATTCATTTATTGGATATAAAGCCGGATATTCAAATACGAAAGGGTATTCAAATGTGTTTCAGGGATATCAGGCAGGATATACAAATTCAACGGGTTACAATAATGTTTTTATTGGTAATGATGCAGGTTATAGTAATTTAACCGGACTTTCTAATTCTTTTATGGGTAATCAAAGTGGTTTAAGTAATACATCAGGTTCAAGTAATGTATTTGTAGGAAATCAAAGTGGATTAAGCAATACTACAGGTTTTGAGAATATATTTATGGGTTACCAGAGTGGTAATAATAATACCGGTGGTTATAGAAATATTTTTATGGGTTATAAGAGTGGTTTTAACAATACTACAGCAGATTATAACATTTTTATTGGTAATGAAAGCGGACGATCTAATACATCAGGAACATATAATGCTTTTATCGGATATCGAACAGGATATGCCAATACAATCGGAAGTACAAACATATTTATTGGATATGAGGCAGGTCGTTTAAATACAAGCGGCTCAAGTAATGTTTTTTTAGGAAATAGTGCTGGATATTATAATACAACATGTCCATATAATGTTTTTATTGGGACTAGTTCAGGTTTTAATAACTCTTTAGGAGGAGTTATCATGTATGAAGGGAGATACAATACTTTTGTCGGATATGCATCAGGATATAATAACAGAAAAGGGCAATCAAATGTGTTTCTGGGTTATCGGGCCGGACAAAATAATAACACAGGGGACAAAAATATTTTTATCGGTGATAAAGCCGGATATTTAAATACTACTGCAGACTATAATGTTTTTATTGGTAATGAAGCCGGAAATAGTAATACTACAGCAAAAAATAATGTTTTTATTGGTTATAGGTGTGGTTTTAATAATACACTTGGCGGAGCAACCTCTCCACAAGGAGAGGATAATGTTTTTATTGGTTACGAGGCAGGTTTTGAGAACACAACAGGGCAATCAAATGTTTTTATCGGTAATGAAGCGGGTCATGATAATACAACTGGCTGGGGAAACCTCTTTATGGGATATCACGCAGGGAATGAAAATACGACCGGACAATTTAATACATATCTTGGTTTGAGTGCAGGAAGATTAAATAACGGAAACTCAAATGTAATGATCGGATTCAATGCTGGAGAATTAAGTACACTTGCACATAGTTGTGTTTTTATCGGTAATAATGCTGGATACAATAATACAACAGGATACTACAATATAGCAATGGGACTTTGGTCATTATTTAACAACAAAGCAAATTATGGTTCAGTTGCATATGGTTATGGATCAATGCAATATGCTGATAACAGAACTGTTGGCCGAGAGACTTATAATACTGCAATTGGTTATCAATCTTTAAGAGGCAGCACGACGGCAGCCAATAATACAGGGCAATATAATACAGCCATTGGCAATAAAACTCTTTTTGGTAACACATCAGGATACGCAAATACTGCAAGCGGTTATGTTGCACTATATATTAACACAACAGGGTATAGGAATACTGCGAATGGATATTTTTCACTTTATGCTAATTCAACAGGATATAGAAATACTGGAAATGGTTATTACTCACTACGAGATAATTCAACTGGAGATTATAATACAGCAAGCGGAGCTAATTCGCTTGAAAATAACACAACCGGTAATTATAATACTGCTCTTGGATATACTGCATTTAGTACTGGCACAGCCTATGTTAATTCCACAGCACTCGGTTATGATGCCGAACCGCTAGCATCTAACAGAGTAAGATTGGGAAACAACAACGTTACGTGGATAGGAGGTCACTCTCCTTGGTACAATACATCTGATGCAAGAGCTAAAAGTGATATAAATGAGGATGTTAAAGGTCTTGATTTTATTTTAAATTTACGCCCTGTAACCTTCTTTTTTGATGTAGATAAAACAGAAAAGCTGATTGGAAAAGTTGATTCAAGCTACTATGCCGAAAAATATGAAGTTGAGAAAACAAAGCAAAGTGGTTTTTTGGCACAAGAAGTTGAGCAGGCAGCGATTAATGCAGGTTATGATTTTAGTGGTGTCAGTAAGCCAAAAGGCGATGTAAAGTATTACAGCCTTGCATATTCCGAGTTTGTTGTACCTCTAGTAAAAGGTATGCAAGAACAGCAGGTAATAATCGAAGAGCTAAAATCTGAAAATGAAGAACTAAAAGCCAGACTGTCTGAAATAGAGCGAGTTTTGTTGAACAAAGAAGATTAATAACTAAAAAATCTGTACTAATATTAAATTATTGGTCATTTATCAAAAGCTGTGTACTTCAATTGTGAAGTACGCAGCTTTTTTGTAAATTAAGCAGTATTTCTAAATTTTAACATTCATGCAGTTAATGTATAATGGATAGCTATACAAGAGTTATATGAAAAAATCATCAAATTTGAAAAAGGAAATGAAGAGTTAAAGATCTAATTATCTGAGAATAAAAATTATTAAAGAAAGAATAAAACACAAAAAATATAAATTAATAATAAATGCTATGGTACGAAATGCTGGGAGTATAATTATTATGCTGATTTTATTTTTGATTAGCGGTTCAATATTTGGACAAAATATCGCCATAACAGACGATAATGGATATGTTGCTGATACAACAGCAATGCTAGATGTGAAATCTGTAACAAAAGGCTTATTAATACCGAGGTTAACGAGTACTCAAAGGAATAATATTGTTAATCCTGCAACAGGTTTGCTGGTTTATGATTCCGTACTAAATGTGTTTTTTTATTTTAACGGATCTGAGTGGATAAATATTTCCAAAGGTCAAGTATGGGATGTGAATTCAGAGTATGTATATCTTACTTCTGAAGCAAATAGAGTTGGAATTGGAACAAATTCTCCAAATAGTAAATTAGAAGTCCGTGCCGATAATTCGTTTACAGAAAACGATACATTGTTTGCAGTAAAAGATAAAGATGGGAATATTGTTTTCGCTGTTTTTCCTGATGGAGCTAAAGTTTATGTAAATACAGAAAGCAAAGGTACTGTAGGAGGATTTGCTGTTAGCGGTCGTTCGCCAACAAAAGCAACTGAAGAAGACTATTTTAAAGTTACACCCGACAGTACAAGAGTCTGGATAAATGAAGATACAACAAAGGGTAGTGTAGGCGGATTTGCAGTTAGCGGTCGCTCACCCACAAAAGGTATTGTAAACGATTATTTTATTTCTACAGCAGACAGTACAAGAATTTATGTAAATGATTCAGTTTCGGCCAAAGGTACAGTAGGAGGCTTTGCAGTTAGTGGAAGAAGTCCGACAAAAGCGGGATCTACAAAATTTATGGATATGACCAAAGAGAATTATTTTATCGGTCATCAAAGTGGACAGAAAACAACTACTGGTTTATATAATGCATTCTTAGGATATAATGCTGGTTATTCAAATACAGAAGGCTCGAAAAATACATTTTTAGGCTACGAGGCTGGTTATAATGTAACTTTTGGTCAGGATAATGTGCTTTTAGGTTATCAGGCTGGATATCATGTTACAACGGCGGGGAATAATATTAGTATAGGTAGTAATGCCGGATTTAATAATGCTGTTAATAGCGATAATATATTTCTGGGACGTGAAGCTGGATTTAATCATATAGGAACAGGGGTTCCAAATGAAGCTAATAATAATATATATCTGGGTTTTCAGGCAGGATATGGTGCTGTAGCTGGTGAAAGCGGGGTAAGTAATATATATATAGGAAATAAATCAGGATTTTTAAATACATCAGGATTATATAATGTTTTCTTAGGAAGTCAGGCGGGTTATAGTAATACAACAGGAGCAAATAATGTAATATTGGGTAATGACGCAGGATATGGAACAACATCAGGATTAAATAATGTATTTCTTGGTAATAATGCAGGAAGCTCAAACGGGGATGGATCTGCAAACGTTTTTATTGGTAATAATGCAGGATTTTCATTGAATTCTCACGTATACAATGTAATGATAGGTGCTGGTGCAGGTAGTGATGCCGATGGCGGGGATAATAATGTTTTTGTAGGTTTAGAAGCCGGACGTTTTCATGTAGCTGGAGAAAGTAATGTTATATTAGGAAATAAAGCAGGTTTAGGAGATGTTTCCTTTTCGGGAATAACTGCCGACAGAAATGTTTTAATTGGAACTGAAGCAGGAAGAAATATAAATGATGCAATAGATAATGTTTTTATTGGTCATAAAGCCGGAGAAGGAATTTTAGGAAATGGTGGTGTGACAGGTGATTTCAATGTAATGATTGGAGAAAGAGCAGGTATGAATATTTATTCAGGTTCAAAAAATGTTTTTCTTGGAAATGAAGCCGGATATTCTACAGATGTTGGGGAAGGTAATATTTTTGTAGGATTTCAGTGTGGATACTTAAATACAACAGGATCATATAATTCATTTTTAGGATACGAAGCAGGAAGGGCCAATACTTCAGGTGAAAATAATATGTTTATGGGATATAAAGCAGGAGAACTAAACATTGATGGCTCAAATAATATGTTCATAGGAACGTTGGCTGGTTCAGAAAATACTGGAGGCAACAGTAATTTATTTATAGGCGATGAAGCAGGATCAAGTAATACAACTGGTGGAGCAAACATGTATATTGGTTCTGGAGCAGGAAAGAACGCGGTAGATGCAACTTATAATATGGCTATTGGTATGGGAGCAGGAAGAGAATTAACCACTGGTTCTTATAATGTACTTATAGGACAAGTGGCAGGAGATGAGCTTACTACTGGTTCGAATAATATATACATAGGAACACTTGTAGGTTCTGGAAACCCGAATAATCAAGCATCTAAATTTAATGTTTATATCGGTTATAATGCAGCATATTATACAAAAGGTAGCTATAATACTTATTTGGGTAATATGGCAGGCGCCGGTAATAATTTTACAAATGATACAACAGGAAGTTTTAATACTTTTATTGGGCAAAGTGCAGGATATAGCGGTAGAGGAAATAATAATACGTCGTTAGGTTATTCTGCAGGAAGGGGAGCAATAGGAAGTAATAATATTTATATTGGTTACGATATGAGAGGACAAGGCACCGAAAGTAATAAACTTTATATTGATAACTCTAATACATCGTCTCCATTAATTTATGGTGAAATGGATAACGACTTATTAAGAATAAATGGAACACTCGAAATAGGTACTGCTTTAGATTTAAATTCAAACAATATTATTGATGTAGGCAGAATAGGTCTTGGAACTGGAGCAACAACACCTGAAGAAATGGTTGAACTTGCAGGAGCCAGTGGAGACTCTCCTGGAATATTATTTAGAAGAGGAACAACAACGGACACATATTCTGATTGGAAAATTGAAAATAATGGTGGTTATTTAAGAACTTACTATAGAGTAAATAGTACAACTTGGAACCATACCACTACCATTGGTCCTAATACAGGATATTTTGGTATTGGAACAACTTCTCCTGGGGCAAATTTACATGTTGTAAATACAGCAGGTACAACACCAACTATAGGTGCAGGAACAATTGGAGTATTTCAACAAAACTCTGGTGCAAGTAATTGGAGTAGGGTTGCAATAATAGGTGGAACAGGTGGGTACAGTACATTGGATTTTGGCGATGATGGAGATGTAGATATAGGAGGAATAAGATATAGGCACACAAGTAATGATATGTACTTATTAACTAATGGCTCCGTTCAGATGACTATTGCTTCAGATGGAGATGTTACTGTAAATGGAGAAATAAATAACACAGCTACAGGTGCTGCAAATATGATTCCTATTGCCTATGGAAACATAAGTTCTACAGGAGGTTTAAACACAAGTAGTGGAAATGTATCAATTAATAAATCTGCAACAGGAACATATCAGGTTACTATTACAGGAGAATCATATTTTTGGACAAGTTATATCACTAACATTACCATTCTTTCAGGAGGTGCTTTAATAGCTAATGCAGGAAGTTCTGGTGGTACTATATATATCCGAATATATAATACTTCGGGAACACTTACTGATGCTGGATTCAGTTTCGTTACATATAAACCATAAATAAATAAAGGCTTAGATCATTCTAAACCTTTATTTTATATTAGATGTAATTTTCAATTTAATTAACCCAGCTATGAAAAAAATACTTTTTACTTCAGTTTTTATTATTGCAGCAATAGTGAGTTTTAGCCAGGTGCCTAATGGTTTTAATTATCAAGCGGTGCTTAGAAATAGCAGTGGAGAACTTATTGCAGGCCAATCTGTCGATATTGAAATATCTATTATTGACGAGAATTCAGGAGGAACAGTTTTGTATACCGAAACCCATACCAAAACAACCAATTCTTATGGTTTAGTAAATTTGGTTGTTGGTAGCGAAACTCCAGATTATGGTGTGTTCTCTGATATTAACTGGGCAGTAAACGATAAGTTTATCCAGATAAAAGTAGATGGGACAGATATGGGAACATTTCAATTATTAACAGTTCCCTTTGCTATGCATGCAGCTTCAGCAACTAATCTTGGTTCCGAAAATGTATATACTGGAACAGATACATTGTTTGTGGTTAAAGATGCTGAAGGTAATCCGGTTTTTGTTGTTTTTCCCGATGGAGCAAAAGTAATTGTAGAGGAAGCAACCAAAGGAACCGTTGGAGGTTTTGCAGTAAGTGGCCGCAGTCCCACAAAAGCCGAAGAAACCGAAATATTTCATGTAACACCAGATAGTACACGAATTTTTGTAAACGATACTATCCAAAGTAAAGGCCGCGTTGGGGGTTTTGCCGTAAGTGGACGTTCGCCAACCAAAAGGTTAAAAAGTGATTATTTAGTAATTACTCCCGATAGTACTCGAATATATGTTAATGATACAACACTTAGCAAAGGTCGTGTTGGAGGCTTTGCAGTAAGTGGTCGTAGTCCGACTAAAGGAGTAACTTCTAAATTTATGGACATGACCAAAGAAAACTATTTTATCGGACATGAGAGTGGTGCGAAAACAGAACCAGGTTCTGGTGTTAAAGGCTTATTCAATACTTTCTTTGGTTATCAAGCTGGAAAGGAAAATATAGTTGGACATTCTAATGTTTTCATAGGGAATAAAAGTGGATTTAATAATGCAGGTGATATTGCAGACGAGAATTTAGGGTCAAGAAATGTGTTTTTAGGTTACGAGGCAGGCTTTTCCAATAATTTGGGAGCTGATAATGTATTTTTTGGTTATCAGGCAGGATACAGTAATACAACAGCAGGAAACAATGTTTGTATAGGTTCTGGAGCAGGATACTCCAATATCCAAAATAGTGATAATGTGTTTGTTGGATTAAACGCAGGATTTTATCATGGAGAAGGTGGCCCAGATGCAGGCAACTATAAAAACAATATATATATTGGCTTAGAAGCGGGTATGGGTGTTTCTGGAACCACTTTTGGTAAAAACAATATTTACATTGGTCCATTTAGTGGTAAAAATAGTACAACGGCACAGCTGAATGTATTTATGGGTTATAAATCCGGTGAATTAATTCAATCAGGAGTGGAGAATGTAATAATTGGTAATGAAGCCGGATATGCCATTAATAGTGGACAATCTAACACAATCATTGGAACTTTTGCAGGTCAGAATAATGATGGTTCAAACAATACTTTCATTGGTGATAATACTGGGAGTGATTTAACATCAGGTTCCAGAAATACTTTTGTTGGAAGTCAGGCAGGTCAGCTTTCCACTTCCGGTAACTATAATGTTTTTATGGGGTTTAATGCGGGTCGATCTCATGATTCCGGTGATAATAATGTTTATATTGGATATCAAGCAGGTGTGGGTCATTTTTCAAACCCTGAAGATGGTGTAAACAATATTTTTATTGGAACTGAAAGTGGAAGCGTAAATACCTTGGGTGAGAACAATGTATTTATGGGTTATCAAAGCGGTTATTCAAATACACAAGGAAGTAATAATGTATATTTAGGAAATAAAAGTGGTTATTCGAACCAATTAGGTAGCAGTAATGTAATGATTGGCGATGGTAGTGGCGAAAATAGTAAATCTACGAGCGATTATAATGTTTTTCTGGGATATCAAACTGGGTATCAAACTGAAGGTTATAAAAATACATTTATTGGATATCAGGTTGGATATGAAAACCTTGGAGGGTGGTCAAACACGGCTATAGGAAATTCATCCTTTTTTAAAAATTCAACTGGAACAAGTAATTGTGCCTTCGGAGAACAGGCATTATATAGTAACACATCGGGAGGATCTAATACTGCAGTTGGAACTACTTCACTTTATTATAATACAACAGGTTCTCAAAACACAGCATTAGGAAGTCTTTCCTTTTGGATGGGTTCAAATTATAATAACTCAACCGCATTAGGATATCAAGCAGTAATTACTGCAAGCAATCAGGTGCGGATTGGAAGTAGTGCTGTTACTGCTATTGGTGGTGCTGTTGCGTGGTCTATTATGTCAGATGGCCGTTTTAAAAAAGGGATTAATGAAAATGTTCCTGGACTTGAGTTTATTTTAAAACTGCGTCCGGTAACTTTTTATTACGATATGGATAAAATAGCGCAATTTTTAAAAACACCAGATTCAATGCGTCAAAAAAAATCAGAAATGGTTAAAGCAAGTATCCTTCAAACTGGTTTCATTGCACAGGAAGTAGAAGAAATATCAAATAAATTAGGTTATAGTTTTAGTGGTGTTGATAAACCCCAAAGCGTTAACGACTATTACAATCTTAGATATGCAGAGTTTACTGTTCCTCTTGTAAAGGCAGTGCAGGAACAACAATCTCAAATTATGGAGCTAAAACAAGAGAACGATGAACTAAAAGCACGTTTAGCTGAAATAGAAAAGCTTTTATTAAAAAAATAACTTTGTACTAAATATAAATTATAAGTCATTTATCAAAAGCTGCTTACTTCCATTGCGAAGTATGCAGCTTTTTTTTATATTTTCATTTTATTTAAATAACCCTATTATGAAAAAAATAATTATTATTTCAGTTTTTATTATTGCTTCAATAGTAAGCTTTAGTCAGGTGCCAAATGGATTTAATTATCAGGCGGTACTACGAAATAGCAGCGGAGAACTTATTTCAGATCAGTCTGTCGATATCGAAATTTCTATTATCGATGAGCATTCAGGTGGCGATGTTTTGTATACAGAAACCCATACCAAAACTACTAATTCTTATGGTTTAGTTAATTTGGTTATTGGTAGCGAAACTCCCGATTATGGTGTGTTTTCAGATATTGATTGGGCTGTAAACGATAAATTTATTCAGGTAAAAGTAAATGCAGGTTCAGGTTTAACTAATATGGGAACTTTTCAGTTGCTAACAGTACCTTTTGCTATGCATGCATCTTCGGCAACAAATTTAGGTTCCGAAAATGTATATACTGGAACGGATACGTTGTTTGTAGTAAAAGATGCCGAAGGTAATCCGGTATTTGTGGTTTTTCCCGATGGTGCCAAGGTAATTGTAGAAGAAGTTACAAAAGGCACTGTTGGAGGTTTTGCAGTTAGTGGTCGTAGTCCCACAAAAGCAGAAGAAACAGAAATTTTTATAGTAACACCAGATAGCACCCGCATTTATGTAAATGATACTGTTCAGTCTAAAGGAACTGTTGGAGGATTTGCCGTTAGTGGACGAAGTCCTACTAAAAGATTAAAAAGTGACTATTTAGTTATTACGCCTGATAGCACCCGAATTTATGTTAATGATTCAACATTGAGCAAAGGACGTGTTGGAGGCTTTGCAGTTAGTGGCCGTAGTCCTACGAAAGCTGGAGCAAATACGTTTATGAATATGACCAAACAAAACTATTTTATTGGGCATGAATCAGGGCAGGAAAATACAACAGGTGAATTCAATTCATTTGTTGGATATCAAGCTGGTAGGAGTAATACAAATGGTGAGAAAAATGTTTTCCTGGGTTACCAATCTGGATATTCTAACGATACAGCATCGTTTAATGTGTTTATTGGAAACGAAAGTGGGAAATTAAATACCTATGGAAACTATAACTCATTTATTGGTTATCAGGCCGGAAAAAGAAATACAACCGGACAAAACAATACTTTTTTAGGATTTAATTGTGGAGAATCAAACACCGAAGGTCAAAATAATGTTTTTATTGGTAACGAATGTGGCCGATACAATTTTAGTGGAAATAATAATGTTTTTATAGGAGATAGTACAGGATTTTATAACCAGGCACACTTTAATGTTTTTATTGGAAAGGCTGCCGGAAGAGAAAATGTATCAGGCCTTTACAATACATTTATCGGTTATCAGGCTGGAAGACAGAATAATTCAGGTCAATACAATTGTTACTTTGGGTATAACTCCGGTTTAAAATCAAATGCTTTTTATAATGTAATGATTGGTTATGAAGCTGGGATGAATAATATAAATGGTGCGCAAAATGTTTTTTTGGGTTATCAGGCCGGATATAATAACAATGGTTTGTTTAATACTTTTTTAGGATCGAACACAGGACACGAAAATTCCAGCGGAAAATACAACTCTTTTATGGGTTATTATGCCGGATATAAAAATGCGAGTGGAAATAGTAACGTATTTATTGGAACCCTTACCGGATATAATAACATAGATGGCTCAAATAATGTTTTTATTGGCGATAGCACAGGATTTCTTAGCCAGGGTAGTAGTAACGTTTTTGTTGGGAAAGGTGCAGGAATAGAAACCTCTGTTGGAAGTTATAATGTCTTTTTAGGTTTTGAGTCAGGTAAAAAGAACCAGGTTGATAATAATACATTTATAGGTTACCAAAGTGGATTCTCAAATACCACAGGTATTCGAAATGTTTTTATGGGTTATCAAAGTGGATTTAGTAATGATAATGGTCATTGGAATGTTTTTATTGGAAATGAAAGCGGATACAGCAATACCGATGGACAAAGAAATGTTTTTATTGGACATACAGCAGGAATATCTAATACAACCGGGAATGCAAATCTTTTCATGGGCGAAGGTTGTGGGTACTCGAATATAACAGGAGGCGAAAATATAATCTTTGGTACTATGGCTGGATATGGTAATGAAACGGGTAGTTGGAATGTTATTATGGGTAGTTATGCAGGAAGTATAAATAATGCAGGTAATAATGTTTTTATTGGAAGCTCAGCAGGGAATAAAAATATAATAGGTGCTTATAATGTTTATGTAGGCAGTAATGCTGGTATACATGCGAATGGTGGGGGTAATGTTTATATAGGTGCCGGTGCTGGTGCTGGTGTTTATGAGGATGATAATTCAGGAATTTCTAATGTTATGATTGGAAGTCAGGCAGGTTATAATAATACTACAGGTTCTTACAATATTTATTTGGGAGAAAGTTCCGGCGGTCCTGTGGATGCAATTGGCGATAATAATATATTTATTGGTAATTACGCAGGTAACTACGAAACAGGTAGTGATAGACTTTATATTGGAAGTGGAGAATTCCCTTTAATTTATGGAGAATTTGATAACGAAAAAATAGAATTTAATTCATCCGTAAATGTTCGCGATTTTATGGTGCTTGAACCTCAGGATTCAGCTCCATCGAGTCCTGTCGAAGGAACTGTTTATTTCGACAATAATGATAAAATAATGAAAGTGTGGGATGGTACAATATGGAGATCACTTTGGTAATTATAAATGAATAATCAGGAATTTTATTTCTTACTAAAATTTATATGTTATGAGAAATATATTGTTTTCGTTAATAGCCGGAACATTGTGCTTTATGAGTACAATTTCTTTTGCACAGGTGCCTGAAAAATTCAACCAATAATTAACGAAGTTGTGAATATAGGAGATGATGAAAATAAAACCTTAGGTATAACTTATTCAGCACTGGTTCCGGTTTTAATAAAAGGTATGCAGGAGCAACAATCCCAAATCGAAGATTTAAAATCAGAAAACGAAGAATTGAAACAAAAATTAAACGAAATTATTGAATTGTTAAATAAAAGCCAATAAACGTTCATTTTTAAATGAAATACGTTTAATAATTCAATTTGATAATTAACATTTAAAACGTTATCTTTCTTTTTTTAATTTATAAACTAATTGCTATGAGAAGGATAAGGTTTTTATTTGTCATCTTTTTGTGTATACTTTCGTTGAACGGTTATGCACAAATTCCTGAACAATTTAATTATCAGGCTGTATTAAGAAATAGTAGTGGAGAGCTTCTTGTTGGTCAGGCTGTGGAGGTTCAGATATCTATTATTAATAATAATGCTGGTGGAACTGAATTGTATACCGAAAGCCATGATAAAACTACAAATGCTTATGGCTTGGTAAATTTGGTTATTGGAACAGGTACACCTGTCACTGGTGATTTCTCAACAATAGATTGGGCTGCAGATAAAAGATTTGTTGGTGTTAAGGTAGATGCAGGATCAGGACTTACTGATTTAGGGGCATTTCAGCTACTTTCGGTACCTTATGCATTATATGCTAATTCTGCTTCAAATTTGGGTTCTGAAAATATCTATATTCCGGAACCGGATACGCTGTTTGCAGTAAAAGATCACAATGGGAATGTAGTTTTTGCTGTATTTCCCGATGGAGTAAAAATTATAGTTGACGAAGTTGCAAAGGGCAGTGTAGGTGGATTTGCTGTAAGTGGTCGCAGCCCGACAAAAGCGGGAGAAACAGATATTTTTAGAGTTACACCTGACAGTACAAGAATTTATGTTAACGATACAGTACAATCTAAAGGTTCTGTTGGTGGTTTTGCTGTTAGCGGAAGATCTCCCACGAAAGGAATTAATGAAAATTACCTGGTTGTTACACAGGATAGTACCAGAATATATGTGAACGATTCTATTAGTACTAAAGGAACGGTTGGTGGTTTTGCAGTAAGCGGTCGTAGTCCTACAAAAGGTACCTTAAACAATTATATGGAAGTAACCAGAGATAGTACAAGAATCTATATAAGTGATACCTTATTAACAAAGGGAAGTGTCGGCGGATTTGCAGTAAGTGGGAGAAGCCCTACAAAAGCTGGAGTGAAAGAATATTTTAATATTACGGGTAGCTCAAGCGCACAACAAATATTAAACGAATCAAGAGTTATGTGGTATCCTGAGAAATCGGCATTATTGGCGGGTGAACTTAATATTCCAAATCCTGATAGTGTTGGAGAATTTTCATTATCCTTAGGTTATCATAATATAGCTAAAGGAAAATACTCGCAGGCAATGGGATATCAAAGTGTTGCCAGAGGGCCATATTCTACAGCAATAGGGTTTGAGGCTGTTGCTGATACGAACTCATTTGCATTCGGAACAGGCACAAAAGCTTTAGGGTATAATAGTTTTGCTTTTGGAGCCAAAGGTGTTGATGCCGGTGGAAATATTCTTGAGACAACTACTACAGCAACCGGAGATTTTTCTTTTGCATTTGGTTTAGGTGCATCTTCCGTTGGTTTAGGATCATTTGTTATGGGGGCTAACAGTACTGCTTCCGGTGATTTTTCTACGGCAATGGGGTTTAATACTACAGCATCAGGAATAAACTCAACAGCCATGGGTGCAGGTAACACTTCATCAGGAGATGTTTCGTTTACCATGGGCTCCGGAAATAGTGCATCAGGTGATTATGCATTTGCAATTGGAGCCAACAATTTTGCAATAGGTAGTGCTTCTGTGGCATTTGGCTCAGGAAATACAGCAAATGGCCCACAATCAATAGTGGGTGGAGTTGGCAATACGGCTAATGGTGTTGGTGCTTTTGCTGTTGGTAGATATAATACTGTGGTTGGAGATGGATCTATCGCAGCTGGTAGTAATAATAATTGTTCCGGGGTTACATCTACAGCATTTGGGGCATATAATACTTCAAGTGAGGACAGATCTTTTGCTACAGGTTATTATACTACAGCAAGTGGATTAAATTCATGGTCTTTAGGCGCGAATACAGTTGCTGCTGGAGAGAATTCTATAGCTGCAGGAAAACAAACGCAGGCATTAGCCTTAGGTTCAGTTGCATACGGCGATAATACTTTTGCTTCCGGAGATTTATCTTTTACCGCGGGTTTTAATACAACTTCGGAAGCATACGCTTCCATTGTTATTGGCCAGTATAATATTCTGGAAGGTGGTCAAAGTACTTATTGGGATGATGCAGATCCGCTTTTAATAGCCGGTAATGGAATAAGTGCGGCGCCGTACCCGATAGGTAGAAGCAACGCAATGATTCTTTATAAAAATGGAAATCTTTGGATTGCCGGAGGATTAACAGAGGATTCAGATAAAAGATTAAAAGAGAATATTGTAAATATGAAAAATGTTTTACCAAATGTTCTAAAAATTAATCCGGTTTATTATGAATTTATTAATAAGAAAAGTCATCCTGCAGGTCGGCATATTGGTTTTATTGCACAAGAAATTGAACCTTTATTTCCTGAATTAGTTAATAAGAACTCTCAGGGATTTCTTTCTCTTCAATATGCTAATATGACCGCTGTTCTTTTACAAGCTATTAAAGAACAACAAGTTATTATAGATGAGCAAAATAAGAAAAATAAAGAGTTGGAAATGCAATTAAAACTAATTTTGGATCGATTGGAAAAACTTGAAGATAAATAGCATAACAATATAATAAACTATGTCTATTTTAGGTAGTGGTTTTTGTGTTATTAATAAAAAAAGGGGCTTAGCCCCTTTTTTATAGAATTTAAAAGAAATTCAGATATCCGAAATAATGAAGTACTATTATTATTAGCCATATAATAAGAAGTATCCAAAATAATATTTTTACTTTTCCCACCTTTTTTAATAATAAAGCAAGTAAAATTAAAATTAAGGCAAGTATATAAACCCAGTAAGGTATTGAAACTGAATAATCATATAAAACTTCTCCTCTTACTTCTATAGCAATATCCCATTTTTCAGGATCATCTAAATTAACCATATACAAATAATAACTACCATCAAGATTATCACGTATTTCTTCTAAATATGGTGTTCGTGTATTATCTGTTACCTCAGTAATTGATGTTTTTTGTGGTTTTGATCGTATAGTATTAATCTTTACCTGAATCTTAGATTTGAAACCAGGCCCCATATAATAACCAAATACATTTTTAGGTCTTATTTTTAGAACCGTATATTTATGTTGATTTCCTGAACTGGAAGGCGGTGCATCATTCACTACCTCAGGTTCTTCTTCTTCAACCTGACCAAAAACAAAAATTGAAGAGATTGTTTTAGTCCTTTGTAAAGTGTCCTGATCATTAATATTGCCTTTAATTAGGAAAATAGTATTGTATATACCAGCCAATTCAGTATTTGCATATTCACCTGTGAATACGCCATTACCGGTATGTGTAAGATCAATAATTTGTTCTTCCGGAAGTAATGCATTAAAAAATGAAGTGTCATTCGCTAAAAGTTCATTGAATTTATTTGCTACATCAGAGTCCATATCAAGAATTGCGGTATCAGCATCAGATGTTTCATATATCGACAATAAATGACCTAAATCGTCACCTGGTTTTAATAATATAGCAGTCACACTACTACCGCTCCCGGTAACAGGAGTCCCTTTATAATCAAGTTTTGTTTCAAATTGTATAATATCACCTACAGTAAAAGTAGATTTATTAACACTACAGTCGTAGTTTGAATAATGATCATCAGCTATAACAGCTAAATTGTAAGATTCTTCGGAGTCGCCATTAAGAACCAGTCTCCATTCTCCTCCTGAATTAATTACAGGATCATCAATTATAGGTAATTTGAAGCTTATTAAATTATAATTTGTACCTGTTCTGACCCGTGCTTTTGAAGTTATATCATTATCACCTTTAAAAATCTTCATATTAATATCACCCTTGGTTGATAATTCAATAGCTAACGTATTGATATTTTTATTGAGATTAAAAGTGTAAGTTATTTCGCCGGAAATGCTATTGGCCGATTTTTCCATAACGATTTGTGGACTTCCGTCCTCAAGCATATTAACTAATTGGTTATTAAACCAATCATTAAGATTTGTGTGTGGTGTAACAAATAAAACTTCACCTTTATTAGCATCTACAATACTTTGAAAAAGCTCTGGTTGATCTCCTGCTCCCCAGGTTGCAACAGGGAAATAATATATGCTGTCTTTAGGATTAGCTGAGTAGTTATTTAATGAATCATCAGTATCATAAAATGATATACCATCTGGTTTTAGTTGATTCCCCCAATTTTGCATACCATCGGTAAAAAGAAATACCATTTTTCTTACATCTGAAGCATTATCTAAATCAAGTTTGTTTTTTGCACTAAGTAATCCTTCTCCTAAGGCAGTCATTTGTAAGGGAATCCTTGGGTCCAGATCATAGTATACCCTAACCGATGACCAATTATTAAAATCAGGAGAAGTATCTTCTATTAATATAAAATCCTTTGGAAAGAAAGTAGTTTCAGGTGGAATAGCATTAGATGAAAAATAAGTCAAAGCTAATGAATCGCCTCCTTGTTTAAATAATTCAAGTTTTGGAACCAGTTGATTAACAGCATATTTTAATTCGTCAATTCGGGTATCAGTGGTACCCTGAACGTTTAACATCATACTTCCTGAGATATCAAGTACAAAAACTATTTTTGCTCTATCTCTTAATATTTGTACGTGATATTGCTGATCATCATTTGTATATCCGCTTTTTTCTACATGTAAAATGAAGCTAAAAATACTACTTCCTGTAAGACATTTATCTGTTACCTGAATAGTAACTTCATTTGCAGAATTACTAACTGTAAAATTGTTAATTATTTCTGTGCAATTACCTGTCTCATCAGAAATATAAACATTGTCAGGATCACTAACCAATAATGGTATAGTGAACGTTTTGGTTTCACCAAGTTTAATAGCAGGTAGTGTAATTTCACAGCTTGATACCTGACAATCAACATCAGATGTTGTACCAGCAGGATAATTCGATAGATCTGGATCTATCATTTGAGCTGAACCTGTTACATAAAATCCTGATAGAATAATTGTAATAATTAAAAATTTTAAAGCATTTTTAAATTTCATAGCTTAAAAGGTTTTAGGGTTTAGTTAAAAAAATAATAAATATTTTTTAGTCTTGAGTATTAAGAATAAGTAAGTTAAATAATTTTTGTTAAAAGAAGGTATTAAGTTATAGTTTTTTTATTTTGATTAATATAGTAACGGATTACGGGATTATGAAAAGCCTTATTCAGCGTGGGATTAAAAAATATTAAGATTGATTTTAAATAAGTAAAACTGAAGATACAGGCATAAAAAAAACTCTCCGGAAATACCCGGAGAGTTTTAAATGAATAAGATTAACTATTTATGGATTATGAAATTTTAATTTCTCTTGCCGGTTTTTCAATTGCATCTTCTTTTTTAGGAAGAGTAATTTGCAATAAACCGTTTTTATAAACTGCATTTATTTTTTCAGTATCAATTTTTTCAGAAATTCTGAATGAACGATTGAATGAGTTAAAATTAAATTCTTTTAAATTGAATTTCTCGTCTTCGTTTTCATCAACAGTTTTATCTAATGAAATTGTGAGAAGTCTTTTATCCAAATCGATTTTAAAATCTGATTTCTCAAAACCAGGAGCAGCTATTTCAATTCTGAAATCAAATTTTGATTCAGTGATATTTGCCGGTGGAATAGCAAAATGCTGATTGCAACTTCTTTCTTCGGTTAACATTTCATTCATTAAATCTGAAAAATTTCCGTATCTGTTCATTTGAGATACTGGTCTGTTTGTTCTTATTAGTGTCATAATTTTATTGTTTTAAATTATTAATATTTAGTTTTAAATTAAAATCCGGTTGTTTGATTTCAATATTTCAAATGCTATACCAAACCCAAAAACAAGCAATTTTGACCTTGTAGAATAAATTAAAATGTCAATATGGCATGAAAGAATTAAATTGTAATGACAAAATGACAGACGGGCTTGAGTGATTGAAAGAATGCTTGAATAATTACGATTTTCAAGAAGCGATTAGTATTTTTGCATCAATTGAATATATAATATGAGAATAGACATTATAACCGTTTTACCTGAACTGCTCAGAAGTCCTTTGGATATTAGCATAATTAAACGTGCTCAACAAAAAGGTCATGTTGAAATATTTGTACATAATTTAAGAGATTACTCTAATAATAAACACAGAAATGTAGATGATTATGCTTTTAGCGGAGAAGCAGGTATGGTTATGATGATTGAACCCATTGATCGGGCAATATCTACTTTAAAATCTGAACGACAGTACGATGAAGTAATTTATACATCGCCAGATGGTGTTAAATATAATCAGAGAGAGGCTAATAAATTAGCAACTTTTGAAAATATTATAATTTTGTGTGGGCATTATAAAGGAATCGATCAACGAATCAGAGAACATTTGATTACAAAAGAAATCTCAATTGGAGATTATGTGTTAACTGGTGGAGAATTAGCCGCAGCTATAATTACAGATAGTGTAGTTAGATTAATTCCAGGAGTAATTTCTGATGAAACTTCTGCACTAACTGATTCTTTTCAGGATAATTTGCTTGCACCTCCTGTATATACCCGACCTGCTGAATACAAAGGATGGAAAGTTCCTGATATTCTTCTGTCAGGAGACTCTAAGAAAATTGAAAAATGGAAAGAGGAGCAATCTATTGAAAGAACAAAGAGGTTAAGACCGGAACTTCTGGACGAGGAATAATATATTCCAAATAGAAATATATGGTATGTTCTAATAAGAATTCTTTGCTTGTTTTCTGAAAATTTGTAAGGCCATTGCTCTTCCGACAATTAAAACCTTTTTCTCCGGCAATAACAGATTATTGTTAATCAGTTTATTTGTACATTCGTTTTTATGATATTCCTTAAAATTTCTGAAATGTTTTTTGCCGGCCAGAAATTCTATAGCCGTAATAATATACCTTGAAGAAGGTTTTGTCTTTTCACTTATTTCATAATCAACTATTAACAGATGCCCTTGATCGCTTAAAATTCTATAGGCTTCGCCTATAATTTTCTTTTGATCATCGAAGGATTTTTCATGCAGTGCCAGTTGAATCATTACTAAATCAAATGATTTATCCGGAAACTGAATATTTTTTGCATCCTGTTCGCGGCAATCAATATGTTTTGCAGCTTTTAACATAGCAGGAGAAATGTCAATTCCGGTTAACCTTATGTTTGTATTCTTAAGATATTCCAGTTGATTTCCAGTGCCACAGCAAATATCAATTACGGACTTTGGGTTTAGCTGAATTATTATTCTGGCGGTTTTTTTTCTAATATCTTTTAAAAAAGGGTAAAGAAGCATATCATACAAATTAGCCATAACATATTTTGCCATTGTTCCCGGATTTTAATTTTAGCAAAAATAGGAAATCTGCAGATATAAAAAAACGCTGGCCATTATCAGACCAGCGTATAAACTGTTTGAATCACTTTAAGTTAATTTATAATTTATAAGATGTAATTTGTGTTTCTCCGGTTTTTTTGAAAACCTGACCTGTTATATCATCAACGGCATATTTAGGATCCTTTTCTTTTCCCAGATTTATATTTCCTTCTGTTTCGCCAGTATCTTTATTTACTTTAAATAAAGCATTGTCTTTATCTATTTTTCCAAGAATAATAATAAAATCGCGCCCCTGAGCTGTGGCTTTGAAACGTGCGTTTGCCTGTTGAAAAGATTGTTTTGCAAAATCAGAAGCGGCATTACCAAGCTCTTCGTATACCTGTCCAAAACCTTCAACAATAGCTCCACTTACTGCATCTTCTTCCTTTATATCAGGCGCCGCTGATTGTAAAACTCCTGCTGCATAATACGAATTTACACCGATATAAGCTGCACGTGCTGCCTGTGCATATAATAATGCCCTTTTCAATCCGGGTTCACGTGGTGCTTCGTAATACTTTTGATATAAGAGTGTTCCTGAATAATCGATCATTGCTACATTTTGCTCAGATGAAATGAATATACCTTTTTCTTTGAGTTCAAGTGTGTTCGGACTTTCTTTTCCTTCGAATTTTAAAGCCACTGATGAAACATTTTTCACCGTACCAGCATTAATATCTATTAGTTTTACAAGATTTTCTTTTGTATCGAAAGCATAAATTTCATTTTCTTTTTGTACAAAAAGACCTGGTAAAGTCTGAATTGATTTGTCAAAAAATAATTCGCCTGTGGAAGAATTTAAGATATTAATTTCTTTGGTTGTAATATATAATATTCCTTTTGGTGATTGTACTGTTCTTATAACTTCTCCACGTATTCTTACAGGCTTTTCGAAAGTTATTAGTCCTTGTGCTGGATCAAGAAAATTTAAATAGTTTTTTTCTCCTGCCTGAGATATTAGTAAAATCCCTTTTTCAGTTTTTACATGTTGATATATACCACCTTTAATAGCAGTTCCTCTACCTTTTTTACCCCATTTCCCTTCCGCAGTTTTTACATCAAACGAATTAATTTTTGTTCTGTTACCATTGTTGGGTAAAATAATCAGTTCATTTTTGTAAAAGGTAAAATCACCTAATTGGCCGTTCATTGTTATCGGGTTTTCCCACAGCATAGAACCATCTGATATATTAAATGCGGTATAATTGTTTTCATATCTTATGGTAGTTTGTCCGCTACTTGTCTGGCTTTCATCTTTACTTTCTCCTGCAATTACAAAAACTCCCTTCATAGGTTGCATATAAAAATTTACTTTTATATCCTCATCGGCAACAACTTGTTCAGCTACTCCTTGTAAAAGACTCCCAAAAGCACCCATATCTTGTAATTTTTCAGCCGCTTTTGATGTGGCACTCTTCCAAATTATATCGCCCGTTTTACTATTTATTTTATAAATATTAAATAAAGTAACAATTAGTAATTCCTGATCTGAAAACTCGTTCACAGTAACTATTCGTCCGAATTTTTCTTCAATTTGCCATGCGGTTTTTCCTGAGGCCATATCAATCATAAGCATTAAAGGTTTGCCTTCAAGATTTTTGCCGGCAACAAGAATTCCGTTTGCTAAATAAAGAACTTCTGTGGTCTTTAATTCTGAAATTCCTGCTTGTGATGAATTAAATTTAATATCGCCTGAAAAAGGATCAATTAAAGTTACTGCTTCTCCTTGATTTATTGACAATAGGGGAGAACCGGCCATCTCTTGAAGTTGAGTATTTGAAATATTTGCAAACTGTTGACTCGACCATATTTTTTCTCCCGTTTCAGGATTGAAAGATGCAAGTTCAGAATTTGTGCATACAATATAATTACCGTATGAGTTTACTTGTTGCCAAAGTAGATTTCCAGTTAAATCTTTTTTCCATAGTTCGTTAACTTGTGCAAGGCTATTTGTCCATGCAACTAGCATTAAAGCTAGACTTAATATGAAAGTTAGTTTTTTAATCATTGTATATAGTTTTGGTTATAAGTATTTAATAATAAGCTTAAGTAAAACATAATTATTATATAAATGTTTACGACAAAAAGTATAAACTAATAAATACAAAGGGTTTAAGTATGATTTAACTTAAACAAGAATAGTAAATTACTCACTTGTCATAATAAATAAAGGTTGTAACTCAAAACTTTTATAGAAGGGCCTTAACCTTTCTGTATTGTAGTATTTCTTGATATTCACTATTTTTTTAGAATTTGTAACTACTTCTATTGGCAGATTATCGTATCTGCCATTTTTTAGAGCAACTAATCTACCGTGAATTCCTTTTAATACTAAATCCAGAGCTAAATTCCCATAAGCCATAGGTACAACAGAATCAATGGCATCAGGATCACCACCTCGGACCAAATAACCAATTTTCTGATTAATAACTCCAATAGGCCGGCCCTTACAGCAATTTGCAGAATATTCTTTAAGTTTGGCTGAAACTAAATCGCCAATTCCACCTAATTTAGCATGACCAAAAGAATCTTTAATCTCATTTTCAAAAATCATTTCTCCACTTTCAAACATTGCACCTTCAGAAACCAGAACAACCGAATATTTACTCGGATTATTCATTCGATCTTCGATAAGTAGTTCTGTAAGATTCTCAATTTTGAATTTATATTCAGGTATTACACACCGATTAGCTGCTCCTGCCATTGTTGGTAGCATTGCAGTAAATCCAGCATAACGACCAAATACCTCTAAAACCATAAATCGTTCATGCGAACCGGCACTTGTACGTAAACTGTTTGTAATTTGAATTGTGCGTGTAACACAAGTACTAAATCCGATGCAATAATCTGTGCCGGGAACATCATTATCCATTGTTTTTGGGATTGCTACTACTTTAATTCCTTCCTGGTATAATCTTACTGCATAGCTTAAAGTATCATCACCGCCAATAGGAATAAGAAATTCGATTCCCAGAAACTCTAAATTTTTGAGAACTTCTGAAGTAAGGTCATTTCTTGGTTTATTATATTTTTCTTTTAAATGATCAGGCACATTCCAATTTGCAACCCGGCTTGGATTTGTTCTTGAAGTATGCAAGAATGTGCCTCCAGAACGCCCTGCTTTGTTGACTCTGGTTTCGGTTAACACCTCATAAAATTCTGAATTATCTGCTTTTTTATCTCGTATCATGTCAACTAAACCCATCCATCCACGGCGTATTCCTATTACTTCAAAACCTTCACGAAGTGCTCGAATTGTTACTGCACGAATTGCAGGATTTAATCCAGGCACATCGCCACCACCAGTTAGGATAGCTATTTTACCTTTTTTCTTTTTGATTTGTGTCATACCCGAGCATTTTAGCAACTTATTTTATGTAGTAAGTTAATAAAAAAAGAAGGGGAAGTAAAGTGAAAAGGAATAGTTTAAAGAACTATCAGTTAAAACGAGTCTAAAAATAGATTATACAGAAATTTTGTGATATAGATTATTGATATACTAATTAAAATAGTAATAGTTAATGACCTTAAAAATACTTTTTGTCTTTCTCTGATTATTTTGTTTTTTACTTTTCGTTTGTATTGTGTTAATTCTCTTTCTGTTAAAGTATTTCGATCTTTAAAAACATGATATTTTGCTTCAACTTTTGAAACAGTTTTTTTCAATTCACTGAAACGTGCACGATGCATTTTTAATAAACTTCTGTTATATTCTATTCTTTTAATTGCATCTAAGGCATGACCACCAAAACTCATATATACTATCTTAAAATTTTACGAACAAAGGCAACTGTGAAGTACGACATTAGGAATAATCCGACAAAACCTTCAATACTTGATAACCATCTGAAGAAACCGGAAGGATAATAATCTCCGTATCCAATGGTAAAGAAAGTAATTGCACTGTGATAAAAAGAAACTGCAAATGGTCCTAACTTATCAGGATCGCCAAGCGAAGAAACTATTTTTGCATTTGTAAAAAATGGAAGAATAACATATAAAATAGTGAAAAATAGATATCCAAAAAGCATACTTGTAATTACTCTAAGCGGGTTAGTTGCATATAATCCGACTTTATCAAATATCAACCATTGAAACGCATAATTGGCATATTGCCATATACGGCTATAAGGTTTTTTCTTAATGCCATCCTGCAGATCTGCTTTTAGTTCGTTTCTTTTAAATTCTACATATGCTTTATCCTCGTCGGCATACTGACCTGTTGTTCTGAAATTTTCTTTTAATATCCTGAATTGCTCTGCAAATTCACGTTTTGATGCATCTTTTTGCGAGTAAATAAGCTTTTTAACATTATTTATTTCCCAATCAATGTATATTCTTCCTATTAATCGCATTCCTGCAAAATCGATTGTTTCAATTTCGAGTGGAAAATCATAAGGAATAATATCAATAATATCACGAGCAACTGTGTCTGATAAATCAATTGATCTGCATTTTGATAATCGTAAATCGACATAATAATCTAAATGACAGGATTTAAGAGAAAGTTCAAGAATGTGTGAATTATTAAAACTTAGGTTTCCTTTACCGAAGTTTGCGTTATTCAGATATAAAACTGTATTATCAAACTCTACCAGCTCAAAAGATATATTACCATTGCCCCATATTGTTTTTCTGAATGTTATTTTACCTCCTTTGTGCTGTGATGCTTCAAAGGATTTTTCACCATTTCCAAAAACTGCTCTGTTAAAACTGACTTTTGCATCTCCGAATTCAGTGGTGCGAAAATCAACCTTTCCATCTCCAAATTCAGTTCTTTCAAAAATTAACTCTTTACAATGAAAACGTGCAAAATGAAATCCAACTTTTCCTTCTTTGAATCGTGCAACCTTGAATGTAACTCTGTTTGATTTAAATACAGAATTAACAAAAGTAACATCACCCTTATTAAATTCTGTATTTACAAATAGAACGTTTCCTTCTCCGAAATGCGTGTCCTGGAAATTTTTATGTCCGGTTCCAAACCACGAATTTTTGAAATTAACTTCACCATCGCCAAAGCTTGCATTCGAGAAATCTACATTGCCATCGTTAAAGTATGTATAACTAAAATTAACGCCACCCTTATTAAATATAGATGATTGAAAAGAAACTGCACCATTAAGAAAGTGAGCATTCTCAAAATTTTCATACTCATCATCAAATTCAGCAAAAGAGAAGTCGGTAATAACGCGCGAATCAAAAAAAGCATTGTAAGCACTGAATCCATGTACTTTTACATAACTTTTTTTCTCAATATTTCGGCTTTCACGATAGTTGCTTAATGAAAAATTCTCCAAATAGCATTGATCCAGAATGATAGGCTTTTCCTTATCAATTTGCTTATAAACTTCTTCGCTGTCAACAAAACCAAGTTCAACATAAGCTACTTCTTTTTTATTTTCATCAAGAAAAGAAATGGCAGCAGTATTTTCATATTTTCTGCCATCTTCAGTTTTAAAAGGAGTATCTTTTATCTTGACTTTATAGTTGAAGTAGTTCTGAATCATTTTACTTGTTTTTCACAAATTAATTCAAATATAGTAAAAAACTTAAAATTTATGTATTATTTGTTTGTGGCAGTAGTCATTATAATTTAAAAAAGAATCTTCTATCATAACTGTCTAATTATCATTGTTTTTTAAAATTGAATTTTTAGAGATATATCTTGTAATATATAAAATACTTATACATGTTTGTATTGTAATTACAATTTCAAAATAATAGCTGTTATGATTTCAAAAGATTTATTAAAAGGAACTTTAAAAACAATTGTTCTTAAATTATTGTCGGAGAATCAAAGAATGTATGGATATGAAATAACACAAAAGGTAGAGGAGTTGTCGAACGGCAGTGTAAAACTTACTTTTGGCGCTTTGTATCCTGTATTACATAAACTGGAAACTGAAGGATATGTTCATGCCGAAAAGGTTAGTATCGGAAAACGAGTTCGCATATACTATATGCTCACAAAAAATGGCAAAAGTTGGGCAAGTAGTAAACTCGACGAATATATTGAATTCGTTAAAGTGATGAATTATATTCTAAATCCGAATCAATCAAGGGCATGAATACATTAACTGAAGAAAACATCGATTTTATTTATAATGATGTTTAGGTAAAAGGATTAACCCTGACAGGTTTACTAGATGAAATGGTTGACCATATTTGCTGCTCCATTGAACCCGATTGTCTACAATAATACTTGTTCTTGCATATTCTTTTTTAATATCTTTTTTGCAATTACTCTCATTTTCCAATTATTTATATAATTTCAGAAAGTTCGGAATGGTGCGTTATTTTTTCTTCAGGGTGTAATTTTCTTTGATTTTTGTTAATTCCCAATCATTATTCAATTCAAGTTTTCAACCATCTCCTTCAATTATTTTATCAGTTTTTTTTGTTGGTTCAGAAACTATTACTTTCCCCCAGTTTTTACCAACTAATGCCCCTTTTTCTACTGTCAAAACCCCCCAATTGTCAGTAATTCTTAAATTTGGATAAACTGTTCCCAAATCTCTATATGGAATTAAGTTCCCAGGATTATAGCTAATATTCATATTTTGGAATGGGATAGCCAGAATAGGATTTACTTGAAATTTTTTATCAAGTATTGCTAATAATTCTTTTTGTTTCCGCTCTCTTTTAGTCTCAAAATTGTTGGTTTGTATATAATCATATTCATCTCTAATTTGAAAAATTGTGTCTTTTAAGTTTATAGGAATAGAAATACTGAAAAAATCAGAAATGTAATTTGTTAGATTTACTTTCTTAGAGATTTTAAGATTCCAGTTTTCATCCTTTTGTCTTATAAAGTATCCATAAACAGGAATTGTTCGATAAGCAAACGAGCTTACAAAAGTTGGATTTTTATATAAATTTTCGATGGCTTGAATATAGTGTTTTCTTAAGTCTTTGTCATTTCTACCACTTAGTGTCGTTCCTGTATATTCTGCGAAACCTTCATTAAGTTCTAGTAGATTTTCGTTTTCTTTTGACTGTGAAAATAATTGATACCTATAATTTCTAAAAAACAAAGCGTTTTTAATATGTTCTTTTTGCAATTTTTCATTTGTTGTTGCCAAAGCCTTTTTCAATGCTTCCAATTCCAATTTGAGATATATTCTACCATTTAACTTGTCTAGATGATTACAGGATTTTTGATGCAAATTTGCAAATCCAATTTCTGGCTGAATTCTATGGAATAGTTCGTGTGTCAACAGATTTAATCTTTCATTATAATCTTTTGGTAATGGTAACATAACCATTGTCCATCTTTTTCCATTCCAGTCGAAAGCTGTATTAGCAATATTAATTTCATTTGGTAATATTCCAGCATATATTTCTCCGTTCTTTGTCAGAATGCCTTTTGAATCTTTTTCATTTGCAATAATTATTCTATTATCTTGATTTACGAAAAGAAGAGCTCCATAAAGTTGATGATTCCATAGTTTACCATTTTCTTTGGTTAAATATTCTTTTAGGTCTTTGAAAATATTTTCATATTTCTTTATTTCATCTTTTTTAATCTCGACAGTTTTGTTTGTTGTAGAATTACAACTCAAAAAAGAAATTGTAATAATTAAAATAATTATTTTCTGAATATTTTTCATTTTGTCTCTTATTTTTGTTCGTTAATGCACCCTAACGGTACCGGTTAAGATATGCACGAAGTGAGTAAAACCTCGCATGTAATTTGAACGCATGTTGTGTGCTGCCATTCATATTTTGTCTATAATTTCTTAGCAATATAAAACCCGTAACTATAATAGTCTTTATATTTTTGGTATTTTCTAATTTCTTCTTTCCCAAATTCAACAAAGTTTTTTGCCATTTCAGAATTATTATGTTTTTCAAGAAAAGCTGAAAATCTTTTTTCCATCGGTTTGTAATAGTTATCTATCCAACTGTTTTCTGACAAAACAAAATACCCAACAGTTGTGTATCCATTTTCCTCTAATATTCTAATTTTGCTTGATGCTGTATCTATTTCAGGGTATTCATTATTCCAATATTCTTCAATTTCTTTTGGTCGTGAATTTGTAGTCCAAGTAATCTCGCTAACAACCAAATAACCACTAGATTTTAAATAATTTTTCCACTTCTTAATTCCAGCCTCAAATCCCATATTATAAATTGCCCCTTCTGACCAAATAATATCAAATTCATCATTGTCGAATGGAAGGTCTTCCATTGATTTTTCGATTGTTTTTATTCTTTCCTGAAATCCTAATTCTTCTGACCTTGAATTTAATTTATCTAAAAATTCAGGAAACAAATCAATTGCGATTATTTGTCCTTCGAGATTCTGTGCAAGCGTAATTGTTTGAGCTCCTGATCCACAACCAATATCCGCAATTTTCAATTTATGATCTTTATTAATGTTTATAAAATTCAAGGCTTTTATAGTCTCAAAAGAACTACCAGGCCCTTGTCTTTCAGTATCTTTATAAAAATCTACAATTAACTCAATTTCTGTCATTTTTAACTTATTTTAATTACTATACAGTTGTATTTTGATGTTTTGGTTGCACACAACGGTCAAGTAGTTAAGCTATCGTGCGGGTTTTATCGACTTCGTCTCAAGAGATCGCTTTAATTAGTTTCGCTGTGTTTTATCCCCGATAGCTATCGGGACCCGCATGTAGTTTGAACTGCTGTTAGCCATTAGCATTGGTTTTCTTCTTCTCTGTTTTATAAAAAGTTGCATTTTCTCCACTCCAAACATTAATATCTGGTAATATGTTTTCAAATTTAACTGTATTTATAAATCCGTTATCAATTAGAATTTGATTTATCTCTTCGGTATTGAAATAATGAATCCAAAATCTATACGTGTTTATAATGTCTGTTTCATCAATTATTGTGTGCTGTTTCAAGCAACCTTTTTCTTTCATTAGGAAGAAGAACTCCAAAGTCGGTATAAATTAATATTACAAGGTCAAACTGATTTTCATAATTAAGCTCAAGATAGTCCATACAAAAGTAATCGATATCTAAATTCTTCACTTCAGCCTGATTTTTTGCATAAGTTATTGAATTCTCCGAAAAATCAACACCAGTAACATTGTGTCCTTTTTTTGCAAACTGTTCCGTATAAATACCAGGACCACAACCTAAATCAAGTATATTCATTGTTGATTTTTTACAATATTTCTCAATAAATTCTATTGTTTTATCAATACTTCTGGATGTCCTGCTCGCGGCATCAATTTCAGGATTTAAATGTATTTCTAATAACTTCTTTGAGATATGATTATCTGTCCACATGACAGAATCACCTTTTTCATAAATTTCGGGTTGCTTTATTACTTTACTTAGTTTTTTAATATTCATTAACTTATTTTTATTTTCTTCATGTACTTTCCAAAACCAACGCTTTAAGACCTGCTATTGTATGCAGTAAATAGAAACTCTTATCGTTTCACAGCCGTTTAATCCTTAAACTACTTACCATATGAATGGAATTAATCTGTATCTGGTTTTTTGGCAATATTCTTTGTAACCCTGCAAATCGTTTGACAACACTTTTTCCTCATTTAGAATTCTCAGAACAAGTGCGACTGGAAGGAATGCTATGAAAGGAATAAGCCGCCAATATGAACCTAGTGCAATTGGAGTGGGCAAGTACATAATGAGTACTCCTAAATACATCGGATGACGGATAACTCCATAAAGTCCGGTTGTTATTACTTTCTGATTCTCATTAACCTCAACAATGCGTGATGCATAACTGTTTTGCTTAAACACAAGAATAATTATCAGATAACCTAATAAAACTACAATGTCTGCAGCTATAACAAGAAATGTTGGAATATTTGACCAATCAAAGCGGTGATCCAAGCCGGGAATAATAAATCCTGCAAGAAAAATAGGGGTTATAAGAATAACAAGCAATTTCTGTTGCTTTTCTTTCTCCTTTGCCCTTGTTCGGCGTTCCAAAAACTTTGGATCCCTTTTTATAAAGTAAAGTATTACGAAAATCATTGGCAAGACAAGAACTGAAAGATACGCATAAGCTTGCCAAAAATCGAAAGTCCCTGCGGGAAAAAGGATTATAGGTCCAAGAAACAAAGGCAATAGCGAGAATCTAATAGCGATCATTTTCTTCAGGGCTTTCATCTCTTGCTGAGTCATTTCGCTTTTCTTATTCATTTATATACCTACATTAACAGTTTGCAAAATCGGTCTCTAATACACTTAGGTAGCACCATGCCTTTTATTGCCTACCGGTCCGCGGGTTTGAAGCTGTGCGGGTTTTTTCAATTTCGCCTCAAGAGATCGATTTGCTGAGTTTCATCCCCGATAGCTATCGGGGCCGTTGAACAACTTTACTAAGATAATATTTAGTCAGCAAACCACCAACTTTGAGAACTTAGTGTAGCGATCTCACGAACGTAGTAAGTAGAACCCCGTATGTAATTTGAACTGCTGTTAGGTTCTCGTGCATATTTATTTTCAACTATGGTTATCTATCAAGATGCATTATTATCATTTTTAAAAGTTAAGTATTCTTGAAATCCAACGTCAAATTTCTTAGTATATTCTATTGCTTCTTCTGGACAGATATTTACACATTGTTGACAAGTAATGCATTCTGTCGAAAGGATTCTTTGGTTCTTTTTCATATAACTCAGAAGTTTCACATTCATTGGACAGTTCTTTTCACACAATTTGCATTCAGTGCATTTTTCTTTGTCAATATTAATTTTCATAATTGAAAAAAGAGAACCAATTTTCATTAAAACAGGTATTGGACACACATATTTGCAGAATGCTCTATTATCCTTTAAAATTGAAGATAGAATAATTGCTATTGTAAAATATAACAAATTGCCGAATATTAACATTATCCAATTAAACTTATGAAATGAATATTT
>DAOWGM010000105.1 GCA_030637515.1 Bacteroidales bacterium | reverse complement strand
GTATTATTATAATTTGCAGACTGATTTATTACTTCACCGTCAAGAGTTTGATATGCACTATGTAAATAACCTAAATATCCGCCCAGGTTTACTCCGTGTTCACCCTGCATAAAACGTTTTGAAATAATATAGTATCTTAAAGAAATTGCTGCCTGTGAATAATTAAATGTTAGTTTATCTTCAATATATTTACCGTTTAAATACTCGTTATAATCCTGATTGTTTTTTGCAAGAATGTTAATATCTAGCTGAAGGTCTATTCTTTTTGTTAGGTTTGTTCCAATATTAACTCCAAAGTTTAATCCGAATGATGCATTTGAAGTGGTTAAACTGGAACTTTCCAGACCATTATAAGTTTTTTCGTTTAATAACCAGGTATTCGCTAATTGCCCTGTAGAACCGATATATAATTTCCGAAAAGCTGTCCTTTCATTATCGTTTTCTGTTTCAATATCAACTGTACCTTGTTCTCCGGTTATTATTCCCGATTTATGATCATAATCAATGAATACTTTTTTATGATCAAGCTTAGCAAGGATAAGTTTGTTGGTTGGCTTTATTTCATTAATATTCTCATTTTTTTCTTCAATGATGCTTTCCTTTTCAATTTCATTTACAGCTAATAACGCTTGCTTATTTTCATCTTTTAATGTTCTGCTTTCTTTTGGTTCTTTCTCTTCAACTATAAACTGTTTATTTGAATTTTTTTCCGAATTTACAATTTCATTTTCTGCATTATTTACACTTTCAGTTACCAATTTAAGATCGTTTGCCTTAAAATCAGGGGCTGAATACCAGTAAATGCCCAGTGATATTAAAATAAGGATACTTGCTGCAACTGCCAGTATATAATTTCTTTTTACAGCTGCTTCTTTCGAAAGAAGCTTATTAATGGCCTGCCATGACTGATCCACATCAAGATCATCCTGAATATTTTCCCAGATAGATTCAGGAGGTTCCTGATCGTTAGATTCAACTTTATATTTATACCACTTTAAAAAATCCATTTTCTTAAGCAGTTAGTTTATTTAACCATGACATTAATAATTTACGGGCCCTGTTAAACTGAGACTTTGATGTTCCTTCCGTAATATTTAATTTTTGTGCAATCTCTTTATGAGTATAGCCTTCCAGTGCATATAAATTAAACACCACACGAGCACCATCAGGCAATCTTGCCACCTGAATTAAAACATCTTGTGTTTGTAATTGTTGTAATGCATTCGGTTCGTAAACTTCATCTTCTATTTCTTCTTTTTCGGTAATATAATTTTGTAATCTTGATTGTTTCCTCACATAATCAATTGCTGTATTTGAGACAATTCTTCTTATCCAACCTTCGAGGGATCCTGCAAGATTAAAACCTTTAATTTTATCAAAAATTTTGATAAAAGAATCCTGTAGCACATCTTGAGCCAAATCCCGATCACCGACATAACTCAAACATATCCCGTACATTTTTTTCGCATACTTTCTGTAGAGAATTTCCTGAAATTGCCTTTTGTTCTTTTTACAGCCTTTCAGTATTTCCTCTTCACTGTATAAATCGACTTTCATTAATTATTCAAAAATCACACTCATTGAATTATCAAGTCGAGTGGCCAACAAGTTAAAAATATCAATATTTACCTCATTATTAATTAATATTGTTTGTATTCCTTCTATATCAACCGTAACTGCATTTTCAAGCATATTTATATTGATCAATTGAAAAAAAGCTGGTGTATTAAAAATAACATTTGCTGTCGAAGGGGTATCTTTTTTCAGAACAATCTGTTCGTTTCCATGCTGATCTGTAGCTCTTACCTGAATTTGCTCCTGAAAAGCATACTCGAAACGTACAGGAACTTCAATAAACGGGCCTTGTTGAAATTTTCCAAATAACAAAAGTGCACTTTCATTCTGATTACCAAGCGAGAAACTAAGTTCTATCTTGTTATAAACTCCTTGTGGAATATCAAAAGAAACAGTTTGATTTGTATTTCCAGTATGCATTTCGGCTATTAAGGGAGATGTAAACTGGCTTGTAAAATAATAATCTTCACCTGCATCTCTTCTTCCATCAAATTCAATAGAATTAATAACGATTGTTCCTTCATCAATATCAAATCCATACATTGATATCGCTGCTTTTCCGGAATGATGTGATTCCATGCTAAACTCGAAATTTACTTCTGCAGGCAAGGTTAATTCATCTTTTTC
>DAOWGM010000127.1 GCA_030637515.1 Bacteroidales bacterium | reverse complement strand
GACAGGAAATTATCATATACTAAAAAGGATATTTTATCGATTTACGATCGGTATTTGCACATTCAAAATAACTGGTATTCATACAACAATGAGGAACAAGATAATTCATTTGATTCGTATAAGCAAAATGAAGAAACATTTGTGCGTGAAGAGCCTAAAATCGGAAGAAATGACCCGTGTCCTTGTGGAAGCGGTAAAAAATATAAAAAATGTTGCATAAACAAGATAAATGATTAAATAATACGACTAAATCTAGAGTTCCGAAGTTATTGGAATATCTAGAGTTTGCTGATAAAATTAACTTATTATAATACTATTCTTTACTTTAAATTCATTTTTTCATAACTTGCATTCATAATCCCTTAAAAGTTAAATATTATGAAAAAAATTAAACATATTTTAGTTTTTCTTCTTCCTGTTTTTCTTTTTTTAATATCCTGCGAAGAAGATGAACTGGACAAACCTACAACGTTTATAGCATCAGATGGAACATACATTGGTGTTGTGCATTTGGCATATGAAGAAGTACCGGGAGCTGAAAATTATGAAGTTTTTCGATTAAATAATGAAACAGCAGAATGGCAGGATATCAGTTGGACTTCACAGACAAATTGGGATGATATTGGCTGGATGTTGCCAAATGAAGAAATCATTCCCGGACAGGTATACCAATATAAATTCAGAACTCATGCTAATGGCCCCGGACATGGACCATACAGTGAAATTGAGACCGGTTACGCTTTTGATCCGGAAGAAGTAACTATTACCGAAGTTACAAGAGATTATGCAGAAAGTGAAAATTTAATTATTTGGACAGATCCAAACGATTATAGTCCAATACAAAACATTGTTTTAAAACAATATTTAGTTTATTATGCTACAGAAGACAATTTAGATAATTTTCATAAAGCAGGCAATACAACTAATTTATCTTATAAACATTATGTTGATGCGGATGAAGTATATTACTATAAAATAGTAACATACTATACTTATTCCATTACAAACAGTAATTGGAGTACATATAATGGTTATTATGAAATAGAAAACGATATAACCAAAGAAGGGAGTGGAAGTAATAACGATGATCCTGAAATAATAAGTTATACAAAAACCGATTTGGGTACTGTTGTTACTTCAGGTGATGGCATTGATTTTACGGAAATTAAACAAAATGGAAGCAATATTTATTTAGGTGTATTAGAAGATGTTAGTGTAACGGGTTATGGTACTCCGGCATTATACACACTCAGTGGAAGTTCATGGACCGGTACAGGAGGAACTTTGCCAAGCGATATTACCAATTCAACATCTATTGGTAATATGGGAATAGCACCTAGTTCTTCTAAAATTTATTTAGCTGCTCTTGATCTTGATTCCATCTATATTCACGAGTCTGACGGTTCAACATGGTCGAATAACCTGGCTGTTGGTAATATGGGTTTTGCAGATTCTCATTCGGCAATTGATATTGAAGTTTTAAATGATGAACTGTATCTGGCAGCAAAAGTTTATCCAGATTGGGATTTAAAAATATTTAAATGGACAGGTACTGATTGGCAAACAGTAGGCGGAGATGCAAATGGATTTATTGAAACAGGAGTTGATATTTTTAATGTTAGTTTAGAAAATTATAATGAAACTCTATATCTTACTTATACAGTCAAAAACGCTGATTATAATCATACACTTCATATTAAACATTTAAATGGAACAAGTTGGAATGCTGATTTAGAATGGACTGCTGATTATATTGATGACCTCAAAATTGCCAAAGGCAGCTCGGGTTTATACTTTATAAGCAGAACTCAATCTTTAGCAAACTATAAAGGTGGAGTTTACAAGGTTACTTCTGCAACTACAGTTGATGAATTAATATCCGAGAATGACTATTGGTTTAATACTCCATACGATATAACGGTTGATACTGATGGAAATGTAATTATTTCCTCTGAAAAATATGAATCACAAACATTAAATTATCCAAATTTAAGTTTATATGATGGTAGCAAATGGAATACTATTTCCGGCGATTTTTCTGATGGTATAAAGCCTATTTCAGTACATGCCGATGGTACAAACATTTATTATGTTTATGGAGATGCCAGCAATGTTACAGGATCAGGACAACCAAAAGCTTTAAAATCGATGAAACTAAGTAAATAAAAATTAGAAGACAAAAGATTGAATACTGGCCTCAACATGAGTGTTATTAAGAAAACCTCCGAAGTTTTAAAAACTTCGGAGGTTTTTGTTTATATTCCTGTATTATTAATTTCTTTCAATAATATCCATTGCTGCTTTTATACCATCTGCTCCACTGGAGATTATTCCTCCTGCATATCCACTCCCTTCGCCTACAATATAAAGATTCTCGAATCCTTCGCACAATCCTGATTTATTTCTTAAAACCTGAATTGGTGCTGATGTTTTACTTTCCAAGCCCATAATATTACCTGTCTCAAATCCTTTTATCTTACGGGCAAAATCTTGTAATCCTTTTCGTATTGAGTTACTAATAGCCTCAGGGAGAAGTTCCCATAATGGAGCTGATTTTAATCCTAACGGATAACTTGTATTTGGGTTTACGTTTAGTTCCTTTTTATTAATAAAAGCATTTATATTGCAAAAAGGTGCGCTATAGCCTTTTGAAAACTCATAAAAGTTTTGTTCCAATTTTTCAAGCCAGTCTAAAACTTCTAATGCAGATATTTGTTTTCCTAATAATTTTTCGGGATTTACACCTGCTACACAAGCTGAATTTGCATATTCCCCATTTCGTTTATACATACTCATCCCATTTACAATATTTGTATTTTCGTATGCAGTTGCCGGAACAATAACACCTCCCGGACACATACAAAAAGTATAAACAGGTATATTATTATCGGTTTGTGATGTTAAACGGTATTCAGCAGCTTTAACTCCGGGCAATTGTTTTTTGCCCCATTGAGCAGTATTTATTGTTTCCTGATGATGTTCTATTCTGCTCCCAATCGCAAAGTTCTTTGGCCGAAAATTAACGCCATGATTAATGAGCATTCTGTATGTTTCATATGCCGAATGACCAGAAGAAATTATAAAGTAATCAGCTTCAATACTATCAGTATTTAATTCTGCCTGATTTGTTTTTCCATTTTTACTTTTTAAATCCCGGAGTGTTGTTTCGAAAAGAATTTTTCCGCCAATATTTGTATAGATATTTCTTAAATTCTTTACTATTACTTTTAAGTTATCGCTACCTAAATGAGGGTGGGCTAAATAAGCTATTTCTTTTGGAGCTCCGGCTTTAATATAACTTTCCAGAATAAATTGCTTTTCCTTAGAAATATGTTTTGATCGTGATGTTAATTTGCCATCAGAAAACGTCCCTGCTCCTCCTTCTCCAAACGCATAATTATTTTTCGGATCAAAAATTCCTGTTTGTTCAAATTTCTTTATCCCTGCATCTCTTTTATTAACATCACAACCTCGTTCAATAATAGTAGTATTAAAACCTGCTTTTTGTAAAACATACGCAGAAAAGAATCCTGCCGGGCCACTACCAACAATAATTACTTTTTTGTTTCTTTTTTTATATGGTATTTCCAGTAATACCGGAGTTTCCGGATTTTCACCTTTAAGCTCATCAGATAAAACAAAAACACGAACAAGCCAATGAATAAAACTTTTCTTTCTGGCATCAAGGCTTTTGTTTATAATTTGATATGAAAAATCATTAATATGAAGTTTTTTCTTAATGATTTGTTTAAGCTGCTCGTCAGTAAAGTCTGTTGGTAATTTTAATGAAATCTCTTTATAGCCCATTATCAAATTTATTTATCTTTATTAAATGTAAATTGCTATTCAATGTTAAAAATAAGAATAATTGCGCAGCAATGATATTATGGTAGAAAATTATCGTTAGTAATTTTAAAGCTGCGTAGCTGCGATATTTTCTATCATCCATACAGGACTCATTTTTTGTCAATAATTATAAACTCTACCATACTATTGTCCTTATAGGACAAATCATAATTAAATCCGTGCTCGCATGTCATTTAAACCAGAACCATATTATGAGACTTAAATTTCTATTGTAAATGATGTTTTCTCGTTTTCAGTTGAGGCAGTTTCAATATTTCCGCCATGTAATCTGATTATTTGTTTTGCAAGGCTTAAACCAATTCCCGATCCGTTAACCTTTGTGGTATAGAAAGGTAAAAATATTTTATCAATATCATCAGGATGAATACCCTTACCATTATCAGTAATTTGTATAGTTGTTTTATTATTTATTGATTTATATGCACATATTGTTATCGTACCATTCAGCTTATTGTCAATAGCTTCAATTGCATTTTTTATTAAATTTATGATTACTTGTTCCAGTTGATTTTTATCAGCATAAATATTTTCAATATTATCCTTTATAGATGATTTAAAACTTATATTTTTCTTTTTCAAGTCATTTTCCCAGAGTAATTCAATATCGGAAAATAGTTTTGTAAGGTTTACATTACTACATTCAGGTTTTGGAATTCTTGATAAGGATCTAAACTTATCAATGAACTCTTGAATCCCCAGATTTCGTTCTTTTATGATATTTAAACCGGATGCGATATCAAAAATCATTTCATTATTTAACTCATCCAATTTACGTGTTTGATTATTCTCAGGATTAGTAATAATCTCATTTAATGTATCAATAGTTGAAGAAATAGGGCCAATCGAATTCATTATTTCGTGACGCAGAATCTGAACTAATTTTTGCCACGATTCTAATTCTTTTTCATCTAATTCATTCTTAATATCTTGTACTGATATTAGTTTTAGTTTTTGCGTCCCGAAAGCTTTCCATACCCTTTAACTTTAGCCAGCATTTATTCTGCTAAGTATTTGGCAATGTGTCTCTTTCTTTAATCTTTTTTC
>DAOWGM010000093.1 GCA_030637515.1 Bacteroidales bacterium | reverse complement strand
CCACGTTCAGTTAAAATACCTTCAGCAGCATACATTCCTTTTAAATCTTCTGGAGAAGTCTCACGACGAACAAGAATTACTTTCTCACCATTTTCAGCTTCAACTTCAGCATCGTGAGCAGAGAAAACAATTTTTCCTGTAGCAGCACCTGGAGATGCAGGAAGACCTTTAGAAAGAACTTTTGCATTAGCAATCGCAGAAGCTTCAAATACAGGGTGTAATAATTCGTCTAATTTGTTAGGTTCCTGACGTAAAACAGCTGTTTTTTCGTCAATCATACCTTCAGCTAACATATCAACAGCCATTTTTACCATAGCTGCACCAGTACGTTTACCATTACGAGTTTGTAACATCCAAAGTTTACCATCTTGGATAGTGAACTCCATGTCCTGCATATCTTTATAATGATCTTCTAATTTTTGTTGTACAACATTAAGCTCATTATACAACTTAGGCATAGATTCTTCTAGTGAAGGGAATTTTTTAGCACGATCCTCTTCCGAAGTACCATTTCGTTCAGCCCAACGTAATGAACCAACCTTAGTTATTTCTAAAGGAGTTCTAATACCAGCAACAACGTCTTCACCCTGAGCATTAATTAAATATTCTCCATTAAATTGATCTTCACCAGTTGCAGCATCACGAGAAAAACATACGCCTGTAGCTGAAGTTTCACCCATATTACCATATACCATTGCTTGAACGTTTACAGCAGTTCCCCATTCGTCAGGAATTTGCTCCATACGACGATAAAGAATAGCTCTTTCGGTATTCCATGAATCGAATACAGCACAAATTGATCCCCATAATTGATCCCATGGATTAGTTGGGAAGTCTTTGCCAGCTTTTTCTTTTACTACTTTTTTATATTCAACAACAATGTGTTTTAAATCTTCTAATGTAAATTCAGCATCAGAATCATAAGCTTTAGATTCTTTAACACTGTCAAGTACAAGTTCAAATGGATCATGTTGACCATCTTCAGCTTCAATTCCCATAACAACAGCGCCATACATGTGGATGAAACGACGATATGAATCGTAAGCAAATTTTTCACTTCCTGATTTCTCAGCAACCAATTTTACAGTCTCATCATTCATACCAAGGTTTAAAACAGTATTCATCATACCAGGCATTGAAGCGCGAGCACCAGAACGTACAGAAACTAATAAAGGAAAAGCTTCTCCTTTTGAACCGAATTTAGCATTCATCGCTTTTTCAGTTGCAGCAATACCAGCTTCAACTTCAGCTTTCATTAGTTCAACAACTTTATCTTTTCCTATCGAATTGTACTCAGTACAAACCTCAGTAGTAATAGTGAATCCAGCAGGAACTGGAACACCAATTAAGTTCATTTCAGCAAGGTTCGCACCTTTACCTCCTAAAAGGTTTTTCATGTCAGCTTTTCCTTCGGCTTTACCGTCACCAAAAGTATAAACTCTTTTTACGTTTGACATTTTTTATATACTTTTAAATTTATAAATAATTGAATATGATATGTTTAACAAAAAACTTAGCAGAATACAAAGATATTCAAAATTTACCAAACAGAGAGTGTTTCTGGAATTATTTTAAGAGACATGTTGTAAAATAGAAAAATCCAGTAATAATCCTGTGATAGTTTGGGATTAATTACTAATGAATAAACAATTAATTATTCATTTTTAATTGAAATTAGGATCTTGGATGAAACTGAATAATAGCATCGCGTAGATATTCACGATCGAGGTGAGTATATATTTCAGTTGTAATAATTGATTCATGACCCAACATTTCTTGGACAGCCCGTAAATCAGCTCCACCATCAATCAAATGTGAAGCGAATGAATGCCTAAAGGTATGTGGACTAATACTCTTTTTTATATTGGCTTTTTCTGCTAATCTCTTTACAATGGTGAAAATCATAACACGTGTTAGCTTTCTGCCTCTGCGGTTTAAGAAAACAATATTTTGATCTGATTTATCAATATTGGATAAAGAGTTACGATCCTGAAAATAGTATTGTATTTCTTTCATTGCCTTTTGCCCAATTGGAACAAGACGTTCTTTATTTCCCTTTCCAATAACTCGAATGAAACCTTCATCAAAATAAAGATTTGTTATTTTTAGGTTTATTAATTCAGATACACGAAGACCACAACTATAAAGAGTTTCAATAATTGCTTTGTTTCTTTGTCCTTCGGGTAAGCTTAAATCAATGGCAGAAATTATTCGGTCAATTTCTTCTATGGAAAGAACTTCAGGTAATTTTCTTCCCAATTTTGGAGATTCTAACAAATTAGCCGGATCACTTTCAATAATATCTTCTAAAATAAGATATTTAAAAAAAGCTTTTAATCCTGATATGATTCTGGATTGGGAACGGGCATTTAAACCAAATTTATTAATCCATTCAATAAAATCTTTTAAATGATGTAATTCAATCTGAACAGGCGATACCGATAATTCATTTATTTCGAGATAAGTAGCAAATTTACGAATATCGCTTTCGTAAGCTTTTACTGAATTTTCCGATAAAGATCTTTCCAGCTTTAAATAATTCTTAAATTGTATTATACTCGTTTCCCAGTTCATTAAATAATTGTTACTATTTTAACAGGATATTTCAAAGTTAATGTTTATGCTTAAATTTGCATAAGGATGTTAAAATTATAATTATGAAAATTCAGATAATTAATGGTCCAAACCTAAATTTATTGGGAAAACGTGAAAAAGACATCTATGGTGATGTAGATTTTGATGAGTTTTTAAAACTTTTAAAAGATCATTTTGAAGATATTGATATTGAATACTATCAATCAAATGTTGAAGGAGAAATCATCAATAAGATTCAAGAAGTTGGTTTTGACTTCGATGGTATTATTCTAAATGCAGGTGGATACACACATACTTCGGTTGCTATTGCCGATGCTATTGCTGCTGTTATTTCTCCTGTTGTGGAAGTTCATATTTCAAATGTTTTTGCACGTGAAGAATTCAGACATACTACGATAATTGGTTCTGTTTGTAAAGGAAGTATTTCCGGATTTGGATTAGATAGCTACAGATTGGCAATTGAGAGTCTGAGAGTAAAAATTAATGAATAATTAAGAATCAAGAATGAATAATTTTGGGTCCTTAATTTAGTTTATCTTACATAAAATCTTTTAACCTTCAACTTTTTAACTTTTAACTAAGCCATGATTAAGAAAACAAAAATTGTAGCTACCATATCTGATAGAACAAGTACACCTGAATTTATAGAATCACTGTATAAAGAAGGAATGGATGTTGTGCGCATGAATACAGCGCATCAAAATAGGGAAGGTGCTTTAAAACTTATAAAAGACGTTAGAGCAGTTTCTGATAAAATTGCACTTTTAATTGATACAAAAGGACCGGAAGTTAGAACGGTTAAAACAGATAATGTTGTTGATTTAAAGAAAGGACAACAAATTCATATAAAGGGTGATCCAACAAAAGAATCAAATGATGAATGTATTTACGTTTCGTATATTGGATTTGTAAATGAGGTTCCAGATAAAACCTGCATTTTGATTGATGATGGTTATATTGAGTTAAAAGTGATAAAAAAGCAGGATGATTCACTTTTATGCGAAGCTTCAAATGATGGTGAAATTAAGGGAAGGAAAGGAGTTAATGTTCCTAATATTTCTTTTAATCTGCCTTCTGTAAGTGAGAGAGATAAAGAATTTGTTCAGTTGGCAATTGAAGAAGATCTTGATTTTATTGCACATTCTTTTGTTCGAAGTAAAGAAGATGTTTTAGAAATTCAAAAAATATTGGACAAGCACAATTCTCAGATTAAAATCATTGCTAAAATTGAGAATCAACAGGGAGTTGATAATATTGATGAAATTTTGGATCATGCTTATGGAATTATGGTTGCTCGTGGCGATTTAGCTGTTGAAATACCTTATGAAAAAATACCGGGATTACAGCGATATCTAATTGGCAAAGCAATTGATAAACGCAAACCGGTTATTATTGCAACACAAATGCTGCATTCAATGATAGATAATCCAAGACCAACGCGTGCCGAAGTAAATGATGTTGCGAGCGCAGTGTATCGAAATGCTGATGCGGTAATGTTAAGTGGTGAAACAGCAAACGGAGCATATCCAATTGAATCTGTGAGGACTATGGCAAAAATAACCATGGAAATAGAAAATACAAAACAGCCTTTTAACGATATTCCAACTGTAATTATTAACAACCCAATTTCTGGGTATTTGTGTAAAGCTGCAGTAAAAGGAGCTATAAGACTGGATGCGAAAGCTATTATTGCTGATTCAATGTCGGGCAGAACATTAAGGAGTCTGGCAGCTTATCGTGGAGCGAAACCTATATTTGCACAGTGTTATTCTAAACGCACCATGCGAGAAATGGCTTTAAGTTATGGTGTAATAGCCGATTATATGGAACCCAAAGAAACATCGCACGAGTTTTTATCTGAAGCACTAACAAATTTGATTAACAATTATCCTTTTACCAAGGATGATTTATTTGTTGTTGCAGCAGGTAATTTCGGTCGTAGTTATGGTGTTTCCTTTACAGAAATAGGAACATTGGAAAACCTAATGGGAAATTTGGTGCAGTAAGCATAAAAAATACATTTATTTCTTGAACACTTTGCAGCCTTTGGCTGCATTTGGGTTTTTATGCAGTTGAAGTTCTGAGTTATTATTAATAAATTGCATGAAATGAAATATTTTATTGTCAATTGAACAATTGGTAAATTATACTTTAAGCAGTTTCAGAATAATTGATAAATATCAGAGACTATGAAAAATAAAACATCATTAGAAAGTAAAACAACCAGAGTTATAAGATGGATTGCACGAATTTTAGGTCTTCTACTTATACTACTCGTATTGGTTTTTGCAATCCCTGAAATAATGTCTGAATCCAATCCATCAGCAGAAGCAACGCCAATTGCTATGGTATTGGCTGGAGTTATTATGCTTGGAGGACTTGGACTTGCTTGGAAATGGGAATTAATAGGAGCTCTTATCTCTCTTGCAGGTTTTATTGGAGTCTGTATTTTGAATCTAAATGCAATGAAGATGCCGATGTTCTATCTATTCGCGTTAACAGCAATACTATTTTTGATTAGTTGGAGATTAAGCAAATTAAATAGCACAAAAGAAGAAAATATTGTTTAAGGTGAATGAGGAGACATGTTGTTTTACGAAATAATGACTAATACCCAAAGCATTATAATATTTGTACTATATACATGAACGCATAACACGTGTTCATCAATAATTCAATTCATTTTTATTTTTAGTCTTTTTTGCTATCTTTAAGCTTAATATTAAGCTTATGTAATAATTTAAAAGATAAAGAAATGAGAAAGAAGTTTTTAGTAATTATGTTAGTTGCACTTGGAGTAGCTGCCATGTTTTCGTGCGACAAAGAAGATTTATTTGATCAGCCTTCAATTAATGTTATAGGATTCTCTTTAGACGGACTTCCTGGTGAGTATACAACTCTAAATGTTGATATACAGGTTATTAATAATGACTCGAAAGAAGCAACGATTAAAGATGCAGAATATCAGGTAACAATCGACGGTTTTGTTTGTGAAAACGAAAGTGTTGTTATAGGTCAGAAAATATACAATGATGTACCGCTTGATCTTACATTACCATTAACACTGAAAACTACTGATGCAATTCAGTTATTATCAAAATTAGATGCAGGTCAAGAACTTAGTTATACTGTTGATGGAACATTTCATCTTGACAAAGCTGTTCTTGATGCAATAGATTTACCAATAGATATTGAAGGAACAGCATCTGTTGATGTTGGATTTGAAGATTTCTTCGAACAACCAAAAGTAACAGTAAATAATATGACAGGGACTTATTCTATTAATGGTTTAACAAGTTATACATTCGATTTCGATGTTAATTGTACAGTTAAGAATATGGATAGTCGTGATGTAATTGTTGATGAGGTTGAATATATTGTTAATGTTGAAGATGTTGAGTCCAATACACACTGGTATTCTGATTCATATTCAACTGATATTGCCATTAACGGAGGACAACTAGTATCTATGACATTGCCTGTTACCCTGAATGTAGGAGTTACAGTGGGAGCAGCACTTGCTGATGTAATGGATGGCTATGCTGATTATATAGTGGAAGGAACTTTCCATGTTATTGAGGTTGATGGAGTTGCTGCCGATTTCTTATTACCTCTTTATGTTACAGGAATGGTACCTGTAACAATGGTAGGACCATAAATAAACTTTTAATATTTAATATAAAAGAGGCTTTTATAAAGCCTCTTTTTCTTGTCTGCACTTCTTGAAGGTTGAATTTGTGAATTACTTATTCTTCATTTAATTATTAAATACCTTATTTAAGACGATCATTTTGTTACATTTGGTATAATAACAACTTGTACATCATTAGATTAACATGTAAAAAATATAAATATGAAAGTCGTTGTTTGCACCAAATACGGACCGCCGGAGGTTCTTCAGTTTAAAGAAGTAGAAAAACCTTCACCTAAAGATAACGAAGTACTGATAAAAGTACATGCTACAACAGTACATATAGGTGATACTAAGGTTCGGCGTTTAGAACCCGGTATGGGTACTGTTATGGATTTCTTTTTCAAACCTATGATGCGAATAATTGTAGGTTTCAGAGGACCAAGAAAAAAAATACTGGGAATGGAACTGGCTGGAGATATTGAAGCCGTAGGCAAAAATGTTAAGTTGTTTAAGAAAGGTGATTCTGTTTTTGCAAGTACTGAATTTGATTTTGGCGCATATGCCGAGTATCGTTGTATACCTGAAGATGGATTTATTGCAATAAAACCAGCAAATATGAGCTACGAAGAAGCGGCACCGTTTCCTAATGGGGCATTAACCGCACTTTATAATCTCAGAAAAGCTAATATTCAAAAGGGGCAAAAAGTATTAATCTACGGGGCTTCTGGTAGTGTTGGTACTTTTGCAATACAGCTTGCCAAGTACTTTGAGACAGAAGTTACGGGAGTATGTAGTACCACGAATTTAGAAATGGTGAAATCTTTAGGAGCTGATAATGTTATTGATTATACACAAGAAGACTTTACCCAAAGCGGTGATACCTATGATATTATTTTTGATGCAGTAGGCAAGATTGCATCTTCAAAACGTAAAAAATCTCTGATTAAGTCAGGAGTTTTTGTTAACGTTCTTGCTATGTCAAGTAACTTTAAGATAAAGGTTAAAGACCTGATTTTTCTTACAGAGATATACGAGGCAGGAAAGCTAAGATCTGTAATAGACAAACTTTACCCTTTTGAACAAATAGTAGAGGCTCATAGGTATGTAGATAAAGGGCATAAAAAAGGGAATGTGGTTATAACTGTATAATACTCAGATATAAATTATAAGAAACATACAAGAGATTAATTCAATTATTTTGCAGGAACATTTTTTAATGTTTCTACAAGAAAATCCCAGAATTTGCCAACTGATTCAATATTTACTTCTTCATCGGGTGAGTGAACGAAACGAATGGTTGGTCCAAATGAGATCATATCCCAGTGTGGATATACTGATCCAAGAACACCACATTCTAATCCGCCATGTATCCCCATAATTTTTGGAATTTTGCCCCATTTATTATTGTAAACATCTTGCATTATTTGTAATATTTCAGAATCCATATTAGGTTTCCATCCCGGAAATCGTCCATAAAAAATAATATCAGCACCTGCCAATTGAAAAACACTTTCTACCATATTCTCAAGATCGTTTTTTGCTGAATCAACAGAACTTCTTAAAAAACATTGTATTACAATTGTTTGATCTGTTGATTTCACTATAGAAAGGTTTGTTGAAGTTTCAATCAGGCCTTCCATGTCGTTACTCATGCGGATTACTCCATTCGGACAAGCATAAATTGCATTAAATAATCTGTTTTGAGTATCGGAATCAATAACAACAGAAGGCATATTTTTAGATTCACAAGAAAAAGAAAGATCGGGCTCAACAGATTTTAATTCATTTTTATATATGTTTTCATATTCTTTCAGACTGGTTTCAAAATCAGAGGCTTTATTAGCATTAACAATAACTGTGGCAAAAGCTTCCCTTGGAATAGCGTTTATTAAACTTCCAGCATTGACTTCTGCTAAGCGCAATCCGAAATTCTTATCAGCATAACGCATAAAACGGAAGATCAATTTATTGGCATTCCCTCTACCTAAAGGAATGTCCATACCTGAATGTCCGCCCTTAAGTCCGGTTAAATTTAACTTATACGCTTTTGAATTTACAGGAATTGATTCTTCAGAATATTTAAAAGATGCATTAGCAAATGTACCACCTGCACAACTAACATACAATTCACCTTCACCTTCAGCGTCCAAATTTAAAAGGATATCGCCCTTTAATAATCCCGGTTTTAAACCAGATGCACCAATCAATCCGGTTTCTTCGTCTACGGTGAATAAACCTTCAATTTGCCCATGAACTAAATCTTTTGATTCCAGGACAGACATAGCTGCAGCAATTCCTATTCCATTATCGGCACCTAAAGTTGTTCCATTGGCAGTAATCCATTCGCCATCAATATAGGCTGAAATCGGATCTTTCTCAAAATCATGTTCCGTATTACTGTTTTTTTCAGGAACCATATCCAGATGTCCTTGTAAAATAACACCCTTTTTATTTTCCATTCCGGGTGTTGCAGGCTTTCGGATAATAACATTTCCAATATCATCAACAATAGTTTCAAGACCAAGGTTTTTACCCCAGTTTTTCATAAACTCAATAATTTTTCCTTCTTTTTTTGATGGACGTGGAATATTACACAAATTTTCAAAGTTCTTCCAAATTCCCGGAGGATTTAAACCGCTTAAATTACGACTCATATTTATATGGTTTAAATTGTTTATCAAAATTATGAATTAATTATCTAATTGTCAATATTATGATGGTTGTTCTGATTTTAAATTTTGTTGGATTTTGCAGCCAATTTATAAGCTTAAATCACCAGAGATATGGAAGTTTTTATTAGGCGTGTTTAATCAAATTATTATTACTTTTGTGTTCTAAATTATATGCTATGAAAGTTATTAAATTGAATCTATTATTTTTAATTATGTTAACCTTGTTTTCATGTTCTAACTCAAAGGTTAAAGTATCTTCTAATGACAATTATGAGACGGTTAATTTTCCGGATGGTTCATTTGCTTATTTGAATAGAAATAGTACAATTGAATTTGAGAAAAACTTTACAAATAGAATAGTAAAACAAAAAGGAGAAGTTTTTTATGAAGTAAAAAAGGGAAATAATCCTTTTATTGTAGAAGCAGAATCAGGTGAAATAAAAGTTCTTGGAACAAAGTTTAATATAAAGTCAACTAAAAATGAAATTGAAGTTGAAGTTGAATCAGGTTCTGTAGAATTGAAAATTGATAAACTTGTTAAGAATGTAAAAAAAGGACAGAAAGCAGTATTTAAAGATGTCGAAAAAAGTATAAAGATTGCTAAAGCTGAATTAAAACATAAGCAATGGATAAGTAGTCTGGAAAAAGAATTTAAGAAATTAGGAAAAGAAATTGTAAAGGACTCCAAGAAAATCAAAAAGGAATCAGAAAAGATAGGTAAGGAAGTAAAAAAAGAGTTTAACAAGTTAAAGAAGAAAACTAATAATTAATTTTCCTATCCCAAAAAACTAAAACAACTTCACTCATAGCTTGCCCCGATTTTATCGGGGAGACAGAGTCAAAAAAATATATAGTTTGGTGCAATAAGTGTACAAAAAAATCATTTTTTTGATAACCCACTATGCAGCCTTTGGCTGTATTTGTAAGTTTAAAATTGCTTAAGCACATTTGCTTTGCTTCGCAAGAATAGTTTAAAATAACGGTTGGCATAAAGTATTGATAGTTAATAACTTTTTTCATCTAATTGCTTTGTTCGTTTAATATTTTTACTAACTTCATCAAACAGAATTATCTTATCGATTTATTATCTAAAATATTTAAATTACGTACTATGGAAATACATAAAAATATAAAAAACGCAATTTTAGATAATAACTTAGTCGTTTTTGTGGGATCTGGATTATCTCAAAGGTTCAATTTACCTAGTTGGAATAAGTTGGTTGAAGATGTAATTAAAGAAATTGACGATGAAAAATATAATGTATTTCTACCAGTCTTGAAAATTGGATCAATGCCTCCAATAGATGTTCTTGAAATATTAAAACCTGAGCATAATTTAATAAAAAGGTACATTAAGAATAATTTTTTTATTCAGAATGGAGATTATACTCTTCACAGGAAAATCATTGAACTAACTGGACAAGTTATTACAACAAATTATGATAATGCATTTGAAAAGGCATCAGATTATAAAATAACTCCTGCAGTGTATACATCTACGTTTAATATTAGTGAAATTAATAAAGACAATGCTTCATACATTTTTAAATTACATGGAAGTTACAGTGAACCCGATTCTTGTATTATTTTTAAAGATAATTATAATGACCTATATTCCAAAGAAACAGCTGCCAGGGAAAAGTTAAAAGCAATTTTTGCTGAGAAGACAATTTTATTTCTTGGTTTTAGCTTTAATGATCCTGATATAAATCTTATATTCAGTAATTTGGATTTGGCATTTGGAAATAACAATAAACATTTTGTTTTAACTACTGAATCCACAAAATTTAAGGAATATAAATTTTTGAATACTATAGCTATTTCTAATTTTGACAGTATAGATATATTTATTGATCAATGTATTAATTGTAAAAAAGAAACAATTAAATGTATAGTGCAGGAGGATAAGGAGATAAATGTATCTCCCGTTTCAAGTGTTCCAAATGTTGCATTTTTATCACCTGATCCTTTAGATTTAGATTTTAAAAGTGACTTGTCTAAAATATGTGATTATTTCAATCAACTTGAAATTAATTTAAATGTAGGGTGCCTAAATTTAAGAACTCTAAATTTAATAGAAGATTATGATCTACTAATATTGGCTACTAAGACATTTAAAGATAAATTATATATAGAAGACGAGAATTTGAAAAGTGATTTATTGTCTCCATCCGAAATTTGTGAGAATATCCCAAATATGAATATTCCAATTATTTTCATAACGGATAGACCAATACCAAAAATTTCAGATTATTCATATATAAATATAGCATCATATAAAAAATCTGTAATCAGTCGGTTTGTTTATAAGACATTGAGAAATAGCGACTTAGTATTTCAGGAAGATGTTGTTTCTGTTCATCTTGAAGCGATATTTGAACATGCTATAGATAAAGGTAACGCAAATATATGTAACATTTATGGAAATAGTAGAGATCTTGATATTGGGAAAAAATGTCTTCATAATGTTATTGGAAGAATAGAAGAGCAGTCATTAATTGCTAATCGAATTCTAAATATTAATAAAACCAATAGATTTTTAAATGTCAAGGCTTCTGGTGGAGTTGGAAAAACAACTTTAGTAAAAAAAGTTGCTTATGAGCTTTACAATAGGGGTTACTTTTTTAATGGGATTACATTTAAATCTTGTGAAAGTGTAAAAGTTTATGAAGACTTTGAAGACATACTAATTGCAGGTTTTAATTTGACAAATATTGTAGATTTCAAAGAATATATTGTTGACAACTATAGTTATCAAAAAATAGATTCTCTTATTATTTTAGACAATTTTGAAACTGTTGTGAATACATTAGATAAAGATGATTTTGAAAATGTTATAGATTTATTAAAATTTTCTACAGACTATTCAAACATTGTACTGACCTCAAGAGAAAAAATCACAAAGAGCAATGACTTTGAAGATATCTTTAATTTAACACCTTTAACTACTGATGATGCATTGGAACTTTTTATAAAGCATTATGGTGATGTAACTAATGAAGAAATTACTATACTTCGGTCAGATATACTTGAAGATCTCTTAAATAATAATCCACTTGCAATTAAATTAGTAACTACTTCAAGAACTAAATTTAAGCAAATAATTGAACTTAAAGATCAACTTGTTGAATCATTTTTTGAATCAACAAATGAAGATTTTAGATTGGTTTATAAGAATAATGCTGATTTGAATATTGAAAGATCAAAATCACTTTTCCAATCTATTAATTACTCATTTGTAACATTAAAAGAAAGAGAAAAATTAGCTTTTGAACTTTTAAATTTATTTCCTGACGGTATAAGTTTATCAAATTTTAAGAGATGCTTTAAAAAGCAAGATTCAAATAATAGTATAAATGATAATGAGCTTAGGGTATTAAGAAACAAATCTTTAGTTGAGGATTATAATGGGACTCTTCAACTTCAACCAATTATACGAAGATTTGCGGAATTTCAATTTTCAAAACGATCTGCAGAAGTAAAGCAAAAATATTGTTTAGATGCTTATTTGTTTAATTGTTTTGTTTTTGAAATACTTGAAATGATTCGAAATAAATCATCTTTTTCAGAAGCCTTACGACTATATAATAATTATAAAAATAATTTATTAAATGTTTTAACATATATGACGGATATAGAAATATCCGAGAATAGTTCAGTCCCAGAAAAGGAATATCTTTTAAACTTTATATATGATTTGGATAATTATATTGTTAATGAAAAACAAGTTAAAAATTTTCTTGATAGATTAACAAAGCTTCAAGATTACTTTTCTGATATAACAAATGCTGAGCAATTAATAAATGTACTTAAATATAGACAGGCCTATTACCAATGGGAATTTGATAATTCTTACAAGCAATTATCTAATTTGCTTTCTGTTGAAGAAATGGAAAATAGAAATCTTGAAGAAGAAGAGAATATTTCAAAAAGATATAAGAATTTAATTTCATCTATTCATTCGATGGAGGGATATACTTTGCAAATGATAAAACTCTTCGTTAATAATAATAATAATCTTCATGTATACTTTTCTACAGAATTCTTTTACCTTGGAATTACTGATAATATTACAAGGAAAAAAGATGGATTTTACAATTTCGAATATGATTTAATGCATGATTGCTTAGATATTCAAAAATTAGAAGAATATATAGGTGGCTTACATTTAGATGAACATTTAGAAATTATGCAATCTACATATACTCTTTCTAAGGCAAAAAAAATTGAAAGAAAAATGATTAAAAAACTTGTAGTTACAAATCCATATACTAAAGGATTAAAGGAGTTAATGTTTGCATTCAGTTCAAAAAATAATGAAGAAAAGATGAAGTATTATGAGTTGGCTTTACAGAATCTGTCTCACATTAAATACTATTACTTAGAATGCCTCTACTATTATTGTCTATTTTTAAAAGAAACAAATCATCCTGATTATGATTCTAAATTAAAACAAGGAATAGAACTTACCGGGAAATTTTATTATCAATATTTGAATCATCTTTTTGTCAACATAGATGCAACTTCAATGCCAATATATAACTTTGATTATTCATTTTATCCTCTATCTTCTATCAAAGAATATGTTGAGAAGCATAATACAAAATGGGAGCAAGTTTTTAAGGAAGCTGAGATAGAGTAATTAATCTGAATTAATAAATGTAGTTTAAATAGAAATGGAGGATTTTATTAATTATTAAAATTAGTCGCAAGTATATTTGTATGTATAAATTGCAAAAAAAGATTGCTATGTTGCCTTACAGGCAATTTGCTATTCATTATATATAATTACACAATCTCCAGATTAATATTCTTATCGGTTATTTCGAAATCATACTCAGGATATTCGTAAATAGGAACTCGTGGTTCTGTTTCACCAATAGAATAACCCCAAATACTTTCGTAATCAGAAATATTTTCGCCGATATCTTCAAGTTGTTCTAAATACTCACTAATCGATTTTGATTCGATAATAATTACTTTCCCCATTTTTTCAATTATAGGACTATGATTTCGGTTTACATCATGATCAAACTCCAGTATTCGACGACCATAACGAGTTATTCCTATTGTTCTGAAAGTAAGGCTCTTCCCAACGCCTGGAAGGTTTAAAACGTTTCGGTCGGTTCCTAAAAATGGTAAATCGGCTTTGGCTTTTAGTTTAGCAATATTTTCAACTAAGCTTTCTGAATGATTTGGGAAATCTTTAATCTCACTGAAATACTTTTCAGGAATTTTACCATAAATTTTTTCTTCCATTTGTTCCTGAACAGCACGTTCGTTGGTAGCAAAATTGAAATTGTTTTCCATATAACCTTTAACGCTAAAGGTGTAGTAATTAATTATACCAATTTCGTTTAGTGCTTTTCTGAGTTTAGATGAATGTCCGCGACGCGATGCAGCTGCTGTAAATACCAATTGATTTGTAACTGTCCATCCTGAATTTATTAATCGTCGAATTCCTTCACGAGCTTCGGGAGTAACTTCCATGGGCGATTCAAAATGCGTTTGAATTACAAATTGCTTGATTCCAATTTTAGATGCTTTCTCTTTAAATGCCTTTAATATCTGAGTAAGTTCCAAGGTTATTCGCTGTGGTAAATAAACAGGTAATCGGCTACCAAGTCTTACTCTTAAAATTTCAGCATATTTTTCACCATCGGCTCTTTTTTCATTTGCTTTCTTTTTACGTAAAGCCATTTCATAAATCTCATTCAAGATTTTCTCAAGCGATTTATTTGAGCTCATTAAAGCATCGCCACCGGTAATTAGAATATCACGTAGCTGAGGATCATCTTCAAAATAACGAATAAGCTTTTGTAGTTTTTCTTCCCAGGTTTCGCGTGGTTTTAACTTATCAAGATTAAAATTAAGATTACCTCGCTGGAAATCGTACATACGTTGACACGATGCACATAAACCTCCGCAGGCACGACCAATAGTGTCTGGAATTAATATAGCAACTTCGGGATAACGCCTGTGAATATTATGATCGTTTGGTAAAAGCCAGCCTGCTGCATTTGGTTTTCCGGGTTCTACTTTATCTTCTTTTTCCCATGCTTTAATCAGTCCGTATTCGTCGAGTAATTGTTTGCTGTAAATAACATAATGGCGAATAGCCAAATCGGCACCAACGGCAAAATAGGGCACACGTACATGAAGCAACGACAGGTAATAAGGATTTACAAAAAACGGAATTCCTTTTTCCTTTGCTTCGAACAATATTTTCATTGTATCAGGATCGAGCGAATTTCCTAAAAGCTCATTTAATAGTTCAGGTGTACGAACGGCAAATCGTAAATGGAAAACACTTTCGTCCCACCATTCCAGCATTTTTAGGAATTTTTGTTCTTGCGATATTCCTTTATCAAAGAAATACTTAGAATCTTTAATCTCGCCTGAATCAATCTTATTTATAATTGTTTTTATGATACGTTCACGGTTTTCTTCACGAAGCTTTGCAATGCGAGGATCTAGTCCGCTGCTCCATCGATCCATCCATTGTTCAACTTGCTCTTTATCAGGTGAGTTTCTTTCTAAATTACCAGTAAATTGCCTAAAAAGTTGAAGCATATCTTCAAAAAAGAATGGTTTTGCTCCACCTGTTCCAAAGTTTACAGCTAACCAGATTAAAGCTATTGGGTTGCTTATAGCTTTCTCGCCATGTAAGTTTAAATCGTCGAATTCACGTCCGGCATTATCGATATAATCTAAAATACGAATGGCAGCAAAATCTTTCCATTCCAATTTTTCAAATGCCTCACGACCAATTGCTGTACGTTTGTAAAACTGATATGCATCATTGTGTTTTTTCAGTTCTTCAAGAATCCAGTTTCTTGTACCAACTAATGCTTCTGTTTCATTTCTGGCATTACGCATTATCTCATCAAGAATAGGGTTTTCTTTGAGCAATTTTCTGAGAAGCATATGCGATTTAACCGATATAGCAATTTGATCTAATTCGTGGACGATTGTTGACATGGCTATAAATTAATTTATTGTAATGAAAGACTGTCGAAAAAGTCCTAAGAATTGTCATTACTCGCTTCGCTCATGAGAGAGTTCTGAACAAAGTGAAGAATCTATTCTTTTAAAAATGAGATATTTCGACAAGCTCAATATGACATTAATATATTTAAGTTACCTTTTCCAAAGCCTCCTCATTTATGTAATGCTGTTATAGATAAAGCTAATTAGACCTTTTAATAAAAATAAAATCGCCTCCTTCATCACCAGTATCTTTTATTTCTCCGTACTGAGGAACATTCGGGCTATTATTTAATACAGCAATCTTAAAACTACCAAATAATTCTTCAGCCGAAATATAAGGCTGCGTATTTTCATTCAATCGTTTGTCCAAATAAAGCAAGAATACACTGCGGTCAGGAACTTCTTTTAACGAGCCGCTTGTCATTGCTTTTCGGCTTGGAACTTCATATAATTTCTGAATTGATTTAGGTGCATCGGTAAAAGCTTTTCTGGTCTTAAAAATTCCTCCGCTAAAACATGCATCTGCAATTAGAATAGTATGTTTTGTTTTTACTGTTCTAAGATAATCGCGAATTGTGGTGTTTCTCATCCAGTTAGCAGTATTCGCTTTTTTAGAATCTGATGGTAACCAATATCCAACTTCATCTTGTGAATCCCAATAACCATGTCCTGCATAAAAAACCAATAAGTTGTCATCTTCGGTAATTACTCGATTTAAACGATCCAGTTCGGCAATAATTTCTTCTCGCGTTGGGCTTTTAAGCAATTTTACGTTTTGCTTTTCGAAAGTATATTGTGTTGTTAAAGTATTGTATAGTTTTTCAGCATCATAAACCGGTTGATCCAAGTTCATAATTTCAGGATCGGGATACTCACTTACACCAATTAATAATGCGTAGTATTTTCCATCTTTTACTGTTCTTTCATCAAGTACAGTAGGGTCGTTTTTATTAATGGCTGTTTGTCGCTGATCTCTTTTGTTTAGATTTTGATAAGCAATTACATAGCTTTCTTCGGTAACATTATTAAACTTGTCAACCGCACGTACATAAACATTGTTTCTACCTTCAACAAGATATACATCTGTTTTAAAATCACCGTTATCTCTCATGTTGGCACTCATACCGTTTATGGTAAGTTCAAACACTCCATTTTCATCACTAACTTTACCTTGAACGATTATTTCCTCAGAATTAACAATGGCAGCTTTATCTTTTTGAAGCACTGGTCTGGTAAAAGTTACTTTTGGAGGTTTAGTGTCAATCATTCTTGTAAGTTCATGACCAATATTTAAGCTTGTACTCGGAGATAAAAGTTCTGATTTTGCAGCTATGTTAGGATTATCAAAAGAAATATCTTTAAACTGAATGTTTCCGGTTTTCAAATCAAGTCCATAGGTTATTTCCAATATTTCAACTCCAAACTCAAGCATTTTAATTCGGCTGGAAAAACCATCAGGAATATCGAAACTAACAATGGCAATATCAGTTTTATTTGGCTGAAACGTTAATGTTGGTGTGGCATATCGAGCATTACCTTGTACATTGCCAAGCTTTGAAAAATTAGATTCAACCTTTTTGCCCTTAAAATCATATATTCTTGCTAAGCGATTTATTATTTTAAGATCACGTTTTGTTCCTTTATTGGTAACTTTTAACGCACAAATTATTTTCCTGTCTCTTTTATAGCAATCAACAAGTTCAAAAAAGAATCCTTGAACATTGTCTGTCTGATTTTCTACTTTTTCTGGGGTAGCAATTATTTTAAAAACAAAATTCTCACCTTTCAGGCTTTTTCGGTCTTTTAATACATCCCAAATAATAATTTT
>DAOWGM010000161.1 GCA_030637515.1 Bacteroidales bacterium | reverse complement strand
TTTAAACCAAATACAAAGTAAAACTTCTTATTTCTTTTATCATAATTATTGCGTTTTTATATATTAACATGATACTAAGATTAAATAAATCAACCTAGTATTATTATTAAATTGCTATTTGTTCTATTTTTGCTGTTCAAATTAAACTCATTTATTTATGAAAAAGATAGTTTTATTATCCGTAGTAATTTCTATGTTTATCGTTTCATGTCAGTTTGATTCAAGTAAAAAGAAAACAAAAGATCAACTTTACAAAATTGAAACTGAGTATGGCAACATGATTTTTAAACTATATGATGCCACACCTTTACACAAAGAAAATTTCATTAAATTAATAGAACAAGGATATTTTGATGATTTACTTTTTCATAGAGTAATTGATGGTTTTATGATTCAAGGTGGTGATCCTAATTCACGAAATGCAGAGGAAGGAATAATGCTTGGCAATGGCGGTCCTGGTTATACAATACCTGCAGAATTTGATGATACAATTTTCCATAAAAGAGGTGTAATTGCAGCAGCCCGCAAAGGCGATGATGAAAATCCTGAAATGCGTTCTGCAGGCTCACAATTTTATATTGTACACGGAAAAGTTTTTACTGATGAAGATATTGAAAAAGTTGAAGATCGTATAAATGCATCAAAGTTAGAGAAACTTACATCAAAGTATATTGAAGAAGCAAAGAACGAAGCATATAATACAGGTGGGATAATTGATTATCAAATAATACTGCCTGAAGCACGTAAAAAAGCAGAAGAAGAATTTAAATCCGAAGGTTATTTTAAAATACCTGAAAATAAATTAAAAGTTTACCAAACCCTTGGTGGAACACCACACTTGGATAATGCTTACACCGTTTTTGGTGAAGTTATAGAAGGTTTGGAGGTTATTGATAAAATTGCTTTAGCACAAACCGATGAAAGAGATCGTCCTGTTAAAGACATTAAAATGAAAATTTCAAAATTGTAATTGTTTTATAATATCATGATAGAAAAGATTAATCAGTATTTAGAAGAGACAAAAGAATTTGTAGCATCAAGCGTTGATGAAATAGAAGCTTTTCGAATTAAATTTATGGGAAAAAAAGGACTTGTTAATGATCTTTTCTCAGAATTTAAAAACGTTCCACGTGAAAACAAAAAAGATGTGGGTCAAAAGCTTAACGAATTAAAAATCTCTATCCTAGAAAAAATTAATTCGTTAAAAGAAAGTCTTGAAGAAAAATCGGATGACAATTCCGGAGAAGATTTAAGTTTACCAGGCGATCCATTAAAAACAGGATCTCGTCATCCAATTTCAATAGTTAGAAACGAAATTATAGATATTTTTAAACGACTGGGCTTTACAATATCCGAAGGACCAGAAATTGAAGACGATTGGCACGTATTCTCAGCATTGAATTTTCCTGAGGAACATCCAGCACGAGACATGCAGGACACTTTCTTTATTGAAAAACATCCTGACATTCTTTTAAGGACACATACTTCGTCTGTACAGGTTCGCGTTATGGAAAACTCACAACCACCAATTCGTACTATATCACCAGGTCGCGTTTTCAGAAACGAAGCTATAAGTGCTCGAGCTCATTGTATTTTTCATCAGGTTGAAGGATTATATATTGATGAAAATGTTTCTTTTGCTGATTTAAAACAAACGCTTTTATATTTCGCAAAGGAAATGTTCGGAGAAAAAACAGAAATCCGTTTACGTCCTTCTTATTTCCCTTTTACTCAACCTTCGGCTGAAATGGATGTTGCTTGTAATATTTGTGGCGGTAAAGGTTGTAACGTTTGTAAATATACTGGTTGGTTAGAAATTTTAGGTTGCGGAATGGTTGATCCTAATGTTCTGGATAACTGTGGAATAGATAGTAAAAAATATACTGGTTTTGCATTCGGAATGGGAATAGAGCGAATAACAATGCTTAAATACGGAGTTAAAGACCTTCGCCTATATTTCGAGAACGATGTACGATTTTTAGATCAGTTTAAATCTGCTTTATAAAAATCATCTTTTATAAATACAAAACCCGGCTAAAGTAGCTGGGTTTTTTTATTCCTATTTTAAGTTATTACTTACTTTTCAGGATTTATTTGAATTTCATTACTCATTTTAACATACTTTTTATAAACCTCGCTTACACCGCAATATCTTTCTTCCGATAAATCTATAGCTTTTTGTAATTTTTCCATAGGTAAATCCTTTCCCCAGAACTTATAAATCACTTTCATTTCATCGTAATGTTTAGGATGCTCTTCTGTTTGATTTGCTTCCACTTCAACGCTAAAATTTTCAAGTTCTACTCTCATTTTTTTTAAGATTGAAACAACGTCCATTCCGGTACAACCAGCAAGCGATAATAACATAAGTGGTTTTGGTCTTGGTCCTTTATCGTTTCCACCCACAGCTTCAACAGCATCAATAACAATTTTGTGACCATTAACTTCACTTTCAAAAGCCATTCCGTCTATCCAGTTTATTTCTAAAGAAGTTTTCATTTTTTTATTTATTTAAATATGTTAATATGTAATTTTATGCAAATATAAATTTAAAATCTATATTGTAAATTCTTATTTATGAAACAAAAAAGTTAATTTTGTGTTCTAAGTTAATAAATATTCTGTGTGTTTTTAACTTTTACATCTGATTTATAAGTATTTAAACTTGTGCTGATTTACTAAATAATGAAAAACCGGGATCAAATACCGCCATGCGATAACTGCTTACACAGTTCTAATTCGATCTTTAAGCATTTAAATGCAGAAGAACATGCACTTATTGAAAGGGAAAAGGTATGTAATTCCTATAAACGAGGCAGTGTAATATACCATGAAGGAAGCAGAACAAATGGCTTTTACTGTATTAATTCCGGAGTTATTAAGATTTTTAAAACAGGAATTGACGGTCGTGAGCAAATAATTGCTTTTGCAAAAAAAGGAGGGATTATCGGTTATCGTTCTATTCTAAGTAGTGAGCTTGCGTGCTCATCAGCTAAAGTAATTGAAGATGCAACAATTTGTTTTGTTCCAGGTGAAACTTTAATTAGTCTGGTAAAAACAAATGGTAATTTTTCGATGGCAATTATGCAGCAAACTTGCAAAGAACTGGGTGAAGCAAATTCGTTTATTACTGATATTGCACAAAAAACCGTTCGTGAACGTCTGGCAGAAGTATTGCTTAACCTCAAAGATATTTTTGATCTTGATAAGAATAATGTGCTTCAGATTTCACTAACTCGTGAAGAACTTGCCAATATAGTTGGAACTGCAACAGAATCGGTTATTCGTTTGTTATCCGAATTTAAGCATGATAAATTAATAGATTTAAACGGAAGAAAAATTACTATTCTGGATATTAAAGCACTTGAGAAGATTTCAAACGCGTTTAATTAAACCTAAATTTATATCTAATAACAAAGCACCGTAATTCGGTGCTTTTCTTTTTAAAATAATCCAGGTTGATCTCTTGTATTTGGAACTTTATTCAAATGCTTATATGCATTTTCTGTAGCTTCTCTTCCACGCGGTGTGCGTTTTATATATCCCTCTTTAATTAAAAAAGGCTCGTAAACCTCTTCAATAGTACCACCATCTTCACCAATTGCTGTAGAAATAGTGGAAATTCCAACTGGTCCTCCTTGAAATTTGTCAATTATGGTTGATAAAATTTTATTATCCATTTCGTCTAAACCATGCTTATCAATATTTAAAGCATCTAAAGCATATTGTGAGATTTTGAGATCAATGCTTCCATCACCTTTTACTTGAGCAAAATCACGAACACGTCGTAAAAGCGCATTCGCAATTCTTGGTGTTCCACGTGAACGTGATGCAATTTCAACAGCAGCATTTTCATCAATCGAAACATCTAATATTCCTGCTGATCGTTTTACAATTGAGGTTAGTATTTTAAAATCGTAATATTCAAGATGAGAAGTAATTCCAAATCGCGCTCTTAACGGACTTGTTAATAAACCTGAACGAGTTGTTGCGCCAATTAATGTAAAAGGATTTAATGTAATTTGTACAGAACGTGCACTTGGTCCTTTATCAATCATGATATCAATTCTGTAATCTTCCATTGCTGAATACAAATACTCTTCAATAACCGGACTTAATCGGTGAATTTCATCAATAAACAACACATCGCCTTCTTCCAGGTTTGTTAATAAACCCGCCAAGTCGCCAGGTTTATCGAGTACCGGACCTGAAGTTAATCGAAGATTTACATTTAATTCATTGGCAATAATGTTAGCTAATGTAGTTTTTCCAAGTCCTGGAGGACCGTGTAATAATACATGATCGAGAGATTCATCACGCATTTTTGCAGCCTGAACAAATATTTTTAAATTTTCAACAACTTTAAACTGTCCTTTGAAATCATCAAAATCCAGTGGTCGTAATTTTTTCTCAAATTCCTGTTCCTTCTCAGAAAAAGTTTCTCCACTGCTTTCTTCTGATAAATCTCTTATGTCGATATCTTCCATTTACAATTATTTCTGCTCAAATTTACAAAAACTAATTATCCTCTTGATCCAATTTTACTTTTACGCCATTAATTTTATATGGTTTTCCTTCTTTATACTGAATAACAATTATTAAATCACCGTATTCATCGTACTTCGACCACGATTTAACCTTTTGTCCTTCACTGTAAAATCTATCCTCTTTTATCATTCCATTGTTATGAAAAAATTCATGCTTACCGTCTGGATTGCCTTGCACGTATCTTCCTTCAAAGCTTGGTGTTTGTTCTTCAATATAGTAACTTTTCCATTCGCCATTTTTCATATCCATCACAAATTTTCCAATATGTCTTTGGTCACCAACAACAAAAATCCACTCGCCTTCTTTATATCCTTCTATATAATTTCCTTTAGAAATTATTTCGCCTAACACAGAATATTCTATTGATTCGCCGTCTTGTCGTCCGTAGATATACGATTCTTCCATTAACAATTCACCGGTTTCATAATACCATTTCCAAATACCCGATAATTTTCCTGTAACATACGATCCTGATTGTTGAATACGACCATTCGGATAATAATATTTCCAGCTGCCTTGTTTTTTTCCGTTTCTATATTTACCTACTGCTTTCTTCTTTTCATTTTCATGGTAATAAATCCAGTCCCCATCTTCTTTCCCATTTTCAAAAACGATTCCATCTGCTTTCATTTTACCAAAAAAATCATATGTTTTTGAACTTTTTACTTTTCCATTACTATCAAAGTATCTGTGAACTCCAATTGGTATATCATTTTTAAAGCTTCCCGAAAAAATCAAATTTTCATTAATGTCAAATTCTTCCTTTATTTCAATATTTGAATCAAAATCATTACTATCTAAACTAACTTCTCCATTATTGTATTTTATTGATTCAACTAATTTTCCTTCTTCATTATACAATTTTACATATCCATTCAACTTTCCATCCAAATATGTTTCTTCTTCTTTTAAAATTCCTGTTCTATAAAATTCTTTCCAAACTCCTTCTTTGCTTCCATTATCATTTATACGATTAATATTTTCTTGAACTATTATTTCATTGTTTCTGTATCGTGTGATAGTAATTATTAATCCATTTTTATCATATTCAAAACCAATGCCTTGTTTCTTATCATTTAAATAAGGAATTACCTTTTTTATTTCACCATTCTTAAAATAAAAATGTGATTTGTCGTTTCGTTTACCATTTACATATAGCTCTTTTGATAATATTTGCTTTTTACTATTATCTTTTTTAAAAAACCGATAATGATAACCGTTCTTCTTACCCAAATAATAATTAATCTTTTCTGTTGTATCACCGATCATATCATAAAAAGTCCAAATACTATCTAATTTACTATTAGTCCATTTACCCTCTGACTTTTTTACACCGGTTAAATAATATGATATCCAAAATCCGGTAGGTTTATTCTCTTCTAAATATCCTTTGCTTGAAATTTTTCCATTGGGATATTTAAATTCTTTATAAACTATATTAGATTGTAAAGAATCAACCTGCGATAAAGTGATTTTACATATTAAAAGTAAAAATGTAATTAAAAGTAAATTTTTCAATTGTTAATATTTTTGAAAAAGTTAAATATACAAAAAAAGCAGGGAGAATTTCCCTGCCTATTCTTGAAATAATATGATTTTACAAATTCATTTTTTTTGAGATTTCAAGCATTACATCAATTGATTTTTTTGCCTTTTTAATGATATCTTCACTTAAAGTTACTTCAGGTAACTCATATTTTAAAGTATTATAAATTTTATTTACAGTTATAAGTTTCATGAAATTACAATCATTACAACCACAAGTCGAATCTTTTGGTGGTGCTGCTATATAATTCTTTTCAGAATCTTGCTTTTTCATTTGATGTAAAATACCTGATTCTGTAGCTACAATGTATTCTTTACTATTATCAGTTTTAGTAAAATTTAGCAATGCAGCTGTAGATCCAATAAAGTCTGAAACTAATTGTATTTGTTTTTCACATTCTGGATGTGAAATTATTTTTGCCTTAGGAAATTCTTTTTTAAGTTCTAAAATAGCTTCTAATGAAAATTCTTCATGAACATGACATGCTCCATTCCAAATAATCATATTTTCTCTTCCTGTTAATCTTTTTATATAACCTCCTAAATTTCTATCAGGCGCAAATATTATTTTTTGTTCTTTTGGCAGTGACTCAACAATTTTTAATGCATTTGTTGAAGTACAACAAATATCAGTCATTGTTTTAATTTCAGCAGTAGTATTTACATAAGATATTACTAAATGATCTGGATGTGCATCAATAAATTTTCTAAATTCATTTGGAGGACAAGAATCAGCTAATGAACAACCAGCATTTAAGTCCGGAATTAATACTTTACTATTTGGAGCTAAAATTTTAGCTGTTTCTGCCATAAAATGAACACCGGCAAATAATATAATTTCTGCATCAGTTTCAGCAGCCTTTTGCGATAATGCTAAACTATCACCAACAAAATCTGCTAAATCTTGAATATCAGCAGTTTCGTAATAATGAGCAAGGATTATTGCATTCTTTTCCTTTTTTAACTTATTAATTTCTTCAATTATATTGATATTTTTATCAATTTTCTTATTCACAAATCCGTTTTTAATAAGCTCGTTTTTAACAATCATATTATATATATTATATATATTACTTATTTATTTATCTAGTATAATAATAATAATGTCCTGTTAATATTGTTATAAAAAATTTAACTGAACACTTGTTTTTATCGTTTTTAAGAAGATTTTAATACTCTTTCAACAATATGTATTTTGTTAATTATACTGATAATTAATATAATATCTATTTTATTAACATACTGTTAATACTTATATTTCTTAATAAATATTTAGTAATATGTATACAATTTATGTTGAAATATTGTTCAATAATTGAAGGCTAAAACTAAAAAAATATTTTTGATTTTAATTAAAAAAGTATATAAGAACATTGATATTAATAATCCAAACAAAAGTTTTTAGTTTTTATTGACTTTAATTAACAATAAATTAACACAAGAAGGTCAGTTAATTAACAATTTACATAGAATTATATTAACACTACTAAGTTATTTGATATAAGATTATTATATAAGTCAAGTAATATTATTATTTAGTTGAAAAATCATTAAGATCACAAAATCAAAGAATTAAATATTGAATTAAAAGAATAAGATAAAATAGTTAAATTTGAGATATCAAAAATTTTAATTGAAAATTAATATGACAAAATTAATATTAGGTATAGCAGCAGATCATGCAGGTTATGATTACAAAGAAAAATTAAAAATCTATTTAGAGAAAGAAGGATACGAAGTTAAGGATTATGGAACTTATTCAGACGAAAGTACTGATTATCCTGATTATGCTCATCCGTTGGCAGATGCTGTTGAAAAAGGAATACATAAAATAGGAATAACACTTTGTGGAAGTGGAAATGGTATTAATATGACAGCAAATAAGTATCAATCAGTAAGGGCAGCTCTTTGTTGGAATAAAGAAATTTCGGAATTGGCAAGATTGCACAATGATGCAAATATTTGCTCGCTACCTGCAAGGTTTGTTGATTATAATTTAGCAAAAGAAATTGTAAATATATTTTTAAATACTAAATTTGAAGGAGGAAGACATTTAAGAAGAGTAGAAAAAATTCCCGTTCATTAAAATAAGCATTATGTTATCAAATACATGCAAATATGCCATTAGGGCAGTAATATACCTTGCGCTTCACGGAACAGAGAAGAAAATAGGAATAAAAGAAATATCGAAAGAACTTGAAATTCCAACACCATTTTTAGGTAAAATACTTCAACAGCTTGCAAAAAATAAAATGCTGTTGTCAACAAAAGGACCTAACGGAGGTTTTTTATTGGCTAAACCCGCTAAAGAAATTACTTTATTAAATATAATCGAAATAATTGATGGGCTGGATTTGTTTAATGAATGTTTAATTGGTATGAGTACTTGCTCTGCAAATGCACATAAGAATGTTCAATGTCCTACACATCACAAATATTTGCCAATAAGTATTAAGCTTTACGAATTATTTAATACGGAAACTATTCAAATGTTGGCTGATGAAATTAAAGCATCAGGTGGTAAAATTGGCTTATAAATATTTTATTAAACTTAGTTTTTTAAAAATAGGAAAAATAAGTATACCTGAAATACAACCTAAAGTATTAGCTAAGATATCAAATATCTCTGCATATCTATATGTGGTTAAATAGTATTGTAGCATTTCCATAATTATACCATACGTAATTACTAAAAATAAGGTAATAATTATTTGTTTCATTTTCTTTAATGCTGTATTCCTATATATTGAAGCGAGAAGAAAAACGCTTAATAATAAGTAAAAAATAAAATGTGTGATTTTATCAAAATTAGGAATATTTAAAAAAAGCACTTTATTAATATGTTCTCCTGAAGTGATACTTCCGTATAAAATGAAAAACGATATTAATATTGGTTTCCAGTGTTTTATAATTCTCATAAATAGTACTAAAACGTAAATGCGTATAAAGTTAATTTAAATACTTCAATCTTAATCTTTTTTTCATAACTTATAAAACGTTAAATTTATTATTATGATTATTAAAGAAAAAAAGATAAAAAAAATAATTAATCAATTAAAAGCAGAAAAAATCAATACATGGTTTGATCTTGGGCTATTTCTTGATACAATAAAGGAAAACAGAAAAGTACCACAAAAACGTTTTATAGGCTCATTTGATGATTTTAAATCATATATGTGTAAAAATGATTTTGCATTTTTAACATATCAATATTCAGTAGATGGAGTTAGTATTGAAGTAAATAAATACACAAAAATTTTTAAAAGAAAGTTTAAAGGCTCGAAAGTGCATTATATCTCTGGAAAGTTTTTTCCTGAAGCAAAGAAGATTGTTCCAGAAAACGTAGTAAAATACGAGGAACCATTAATACAAGCTTTTAATGATTGGGATTTATATAAAGATTTTTTCTTTACTAAACTTGAAAGAGGAAGTAAAGAGTATAATGCTTTGATAACAAAATTCTGGAATCAGACAATTAAAATTGTTGAGAATTTAGGAGAATATATATTAGACAATAATATAGGTTTGTTGTATTTAATAAATGTTTGTTCTAATCCTGGAAATGTTTCATTAAGTCTTGCAGTGGTTCTATTATCAGAGTTATTGGGGATTCCGGTAGTAAACAATAACCATGATTTTTATTGGGAGGGTGGAAATAGTGAAATAACTAAAAAACAAAAAGGATTATCTGACGGTCCAAGAGATTTCTTTTTTACAAACTCACATGTAGGAGAATTCTTTTCAATTATAGAAGTGCTTTTTCCTTGGGAATCAAGAATATGGATTAATGTAAATATTAATAAACTGCAGTCTGAACATCTTATTAGGGTAAATGGTCATAATCCTGCAAATGTTATAGAAATTGGAACTGCAGTTGATACTACAGAATATCAGAATTCATCGAAAAGAAAAAAAATTAATACATTTCATCAGTTTGAACAGATATTAAGCCGATATTCAAAAACTTTAATAAGTTATTCTGTGGCTGATGTTTTAAAAACAGATTTGGTTTCTCCAGAAAATCCAAAACCATTATTAATAGGAGCAAAAAAGACAAAAACAAAACAAAATTTTTTAAATGAAAATATTGTTTTTTTGCAGCCAACAAGAATAATATCGAGAAAGCGAATTGAAATAGGCTTTAAATTAATTGAGCGCTTATTTGATGATGAAAATTTCTATAAAAGATTCAGTGAAACCAAACATCTTAAGTTAACTATTATTATAACTGGACCAATTGCAGCAGGTCATTTTGAATATTTTAAAAGATTAATAAAGAAATTTAGTGATTTACTAAGTACTTTGGATGAAGAGGTAAGAAATAAGGTGTACTTAGCATTTCTTTTTAGTGAGCTGGATAAAGCTAAATTTAAATCACATTTTGAAGAACCTGTTGGAATTCCAGAGCTTTATAATATTGCATCATTAATATTGTTACCAAGTGAAACCGAAGGACGAGGATTACCAATTATTGAAGCAGCAGCTTGTGGAACACCTATATTTTGTAGTAGATATTTTCCTGAAAATGTTTATTCTGAGGTTATTGGTGAGCATTTACCTCATAAAGATAGATTAAAGGTTATTGAGTTTGATGGAAAAAAAATTACAAACAAGCATGTAAAGAAAATTATAGATAGAGTATTTTTCCCTCATAATTTTTCGAATGAAATAGCACACAATCATAATGTTGTTAATAATAGATATAGCTTAGATTCTCTAAAAAACAATATAGATGATATTTGTTATAGACTTTATCGACAATTAAAGTCTAATAGGAAAAACCTGAATACAGTAAAAAGAGTATTTCCCGAATATAAAGCATTGTGTAATTATTCAAATAGTGATTTTAGAAATATTTTAAATACTGATAACAGAGAATACTTACCCGGTTTTGGGAGAATGCGGTTTATGATTCTACTGAAATCACTTATTGATCCAAGTTATTTTAGGGTCGAAGAACAATATTTCAGAGGAATGTTTTTTGGACATACAAAGGAATTATTAGAAAACAGGAATAATAATGTTTCGGAAAAACAAAAAATAAGATTTTATAATACTATTGAAAGTATTTTTTTATATAAGGAAGGAGAAAATAAAATACAACACGATCATTCATTACCATATCGTCATAGAAATAATATAAATTATCCGTATCAAGATTTTACAATTCAGGAATTAAGTGGTTTAATTAATTATTTATATCTAACAATAATAAAATCAAGAGAAAAAACAAAAATTAAAACAAATGCACATTTTTTTACAGATATAGATTTAGCTTTATCGCAATTAACTTCAAGCACATATTTAGGTATTGATAACAGAAAGATTTTAATTAGGAAATTACAATCAAATGTGCCTATTGCTTATTTTCCAGGAAAATACATTAAAAATGAACTTGAATTTTTTGCATTACAAACGATAAGATCCAGACTTGAACTTGGAATAGAGGAGGAGTTAACCGAAGAGTTAATTGAAAAAAATGCGGAGTATATATCACCCGTATATATAATGGCAAGTAAGCAAACAACAATTGAAAATTATTGTAGCGCGAGTATAAAAGAATTTATTATAGAAGGAAAAGATGAAGAATTAAGATTGCTTTATAAATATAAGATTCTACAAGTTGTTGAAACTGATCAAATGAGCATTGGAATTCATTTTAATCAAATAGGAAAAGAAGGTTTAGCGATATTAAGCAAAATAAAGAAAGAAAAAGGATTTATAATTTCCAACAGGCAGGAATCTGCGGTAATGACAGATATTGTCGATCTGGACAGGATTCATATTGGAAAAATTGAGGATGAATTAACTGCAGCAATTATGGGAATACCGATGGAGAGCGGTTATATTCAATTTGTACCAGCTGGCATTCGTCCAACACTAGCTTATCCGACACCAGTACAAACAGCAAAGGATTTTGATGATTATATTAATGGGAAAGAATTCAAATTGGCAATAGAGAAATTTGGAGAAAAAGAGGTTTATGAAATTATTAGGAAGGATGCAGAAAACAGGATGTCGCCAATAAAAAAAGTTATTGGTGATTTGCTCACAAAAGAGAACAAAGAGAGTGAGGTAAGTTATGAGTATGTAAGTGGAGTTTATAGCGATGGTTTGCCGTGGAATGGTGTAATAGCAAAAGCTAATTTGAGTAAAGGAGGAAGTTGGGAATTTATTGCGGAATCAAGCAAGAAAACAAAAAAAGTAACAGATTTTGTAAAAGATTTTGAAAAGAGAAAAGCAAAAGAAGTGAAAATAGCATGGAATGGAGGTTATATTCTTAATGCAGAGCTTGTTGGTAAATTAGGATTGCCAGAATCATATATAGGATCGCCTTTAGGATTGTTGATTTCAGAGGGAAAATTTATTAGTGCACCCTTATTTAGTAAACCAGCTTTGGTTTTTAAAAATGGAAGCGTAAATATTCAAAGAGTGAATTGTTCAAGAGGGATTATTGTTTCACGTGGAACAGACAGCATCAAGCTTTCTGAGGATCAGTACAATCTGAAAACTTATTCTAACAAAGAATGTTTTTACGATTTAATGCACAAAACGGAAGAAATACTAGTTGAAAATTGCGTTGTTATTCGATTGGCCGGAAATATTATAAAAGAAATTTTGCATGTATCAGAAAAACAGCACGTTAGAATCGTTCCTGTTGGTTTAACATTGGTTATTCCAAAAGAAAAGTTTCCAAATTCTTGGAAAGTTAATGATGAGTTGGAGCTTGAAGTAATTGGATTAGAAAATATAAACTATGCAATTGAAGCCGGACCAATGCTAATTGATAATGGAAAAATAATATTGGATATGGATTTGGAAGGTTGGAAAACGGAAAATTCTATAAAAACTCAGGCAGCAAGATTGGATTATACAGATATGAGGGGACCAAAAATAGCGGCGGGAATTGATAAAGAAGGAAATCTAATTGTGCTTACTATTAATGGAAGAATAAGAGAATCAGTGGGAGCAACTCATATTGATATGGCGGAAATATTAAAAAAATTCGGAATACAAAAAGCCATGGGCTTTGATCCCGGAGGAAGCAGCACTTTGGTTGTTAATGGACAAACTTTAAATATTTCTCCTTATAATAGTAAATATGAAGAAAATATTTATTCCTTACCACCAGAACCAAGAGCTGTTTCAAATGTTATAATGGGATATATAAAAGAATAACAATTTGGCAGGAATTTATTTACACATACCTTTTTGTAAGCGAAAATGTGCGTATTGTGATTTTTATTCAATTGCGAATACAAAATTGACAGAAAATTTTGTTGAGGCAATATGCATGGAAATAGAATCACAAAAGCATTTTTTAGAAAAGGAAACCATACAAACTATTTATTTTGGAGGAGGAACACCTTCAATACTGAGTGAAATTCAAATTGAAAAAATCCTAAATACAATACACAAACATTTTAATGTTGGGAAGAAGAATGAAATAACCTTAGAAGCTAATCCAGATGATTTATCGGAAAATTACCTAAAAGCAATTAAAAAACTGGGAGTGAATCGCTTAAGCGTTGGTATACAGTCATTTAACGAAAGAGATTTATTGCTAATGAAACGGAAACACTCTGTTAATCAGGCGGTAACTGCAGTTAAAATGGCACAAGAATTGGGTTTTGGTAATATTAGTATCGATTTGATTTACGGCTTACCTGATCTTACAAAAAAAAAGTGGGAAGAAAATATTGACAAAGCTTTAAATTTAAATATTCAACATATTTCTGCATATCATTTAACAATTGAACCAAATACTCTTTTTCAAAAAATGTATAAAAGTGAAAAATTGAATTTGCCAACTGAAGATGAAAGTTTGGTTCAATTTAAAATGTTAATTGATAAAACAGCAAAAAATGGCTTTTTACACTACGAAATTTCCAATTTCGCCATAGATGGATCTATTTCGTTGCACAATGCAAATTATTGGATGGGTGTAAAGTATTTAGGATTAGGACCTTCTGCGCATTCGTATAATTTAACTTCACGACAGTGGAATATTTCAAATATTCATGAATATTTGGACACAATATCGAAAGGAAAAATACCATTCGAAACAGAAGTTTTAACACAAAATGAAAAATACAATGATTTTGTTATAACTTCTTTACGAACAATGTGGGGTTTAAATACCGAAAAGCTAAAAATGAAGTTTGGAGAAAAGTATGAAAAATATTTTTTATCAAATTCAAAAACTTACCTTGAGAAAAATCTCATAACACAATCAGAAAATAATTTTACTTTATCGCAAAAAGGAATATTTATATCCGATAGTATTATGCAAGAATTATTATATGATTAAAAATATTGGTATGGACAGCAATAAAGAAAACGAACTCTTAAAGAATAAAATTAAAAACTTAGAAGCTGAAGTTAAAAATCTTACTACAAAAAAGGCCTTAAGTAAGGATGAATCAATATTCAAAAAAATATTGGAACATAGTACAAATGCATTTTATAGTCATACACCAGATCATGAATTAACATATTTGAGCTCACAAGCATATAATATACTTGGCTATACGCCTGACGAAGTAATGATTAAATGGACTAAGTTGGCATCAGATAGTCCATTGAACGATGAAGGATTTAGAAAAACTGTTTTAGCAATTGAAACAGGTGAGGCGCAACCACCATATGAATTAGAGCTCATCCATAAATCTGGAAGAAAAGTTTATGTTGAAGTTCATGAAGCACCAGTTGTTGAAAATGGAGAAACAGTTGCTATTGTAGGTGCTTTAACGGATATAACGAATCAAAAAATTGCTGGAACGGGTTTAAAAGAAAGTGAGAAAAAATTTGAATTATTATTTGAAAAATCGCTTGATCCAATTTTGATAATAGACGGTTATAATTTCGTCGAATGTAATGAGGCAACAGTTAAAATTCTTGGTTTTAAAAATGAAAATGAAATTTGCAATGTACATCCATCAAAACTATCCCCAGAGTATCAGCCTGATGGACAGAAATCGATTACAAAAGCGAAAGAAATGATGGATATAGCCTATAATAAAGGTTATAATCGTTTTGAATGGATACATACGGATACAACAGGTAAGGAATTTTATATGGATGTTGCTTTAACAAAAATCCCTTATAAAGGGAAGGACATGATTTTTACAATATGGAGAGATATTTCAAAGCAGAAAGAATTTGAGCAGAGTATTATCGAAAACGAAAAGCGATTTAGTTCTTTATTTGAGCAGGCTGCTGATGGAATTTTGGTAGGTATAAAAGGAGGTGAGATAATAGAAGCAAATGAAAGTATGGTAGAGCTCACCGGATATAAAAAAGAGGAATTAATCGGATTTAATATTGAAAAACTTTTTGAAAAAGAAATGTTAAGTAATAAGCCTTTACGTTACGACTTAGTAAAAAAAGGTGATACCGTTATTAGAGAAAGAAATATTATACGAAAAGACGGAAAAGCCATTGCGGTTGAAATGAATACCAGAGTACTTGAAGATGGAAGAATGCAGGCTTTGTTTAGAGATTTATCTAAACGAAAAGAGGCGGAATGCGCTCTAAGAGAGAGCGAAGAAAAATATCGGAATATATTTCATAATTCACCCCTCGGGATCTTGCATTATGATATAAGTGGTGTAATTACTGATTGCAATGATCATTTTGTCAATATTATTGGATCAAGTAAGCAAGTATTAATTGGCTTAAACATGACAAAAGATCTTAAAGATGAAAAAGTAAAAAATGCAGTAAAAAAATCACTGGAAAAAGGAGAAAGTTATTTTGAAGATTGGTATACGTCTGTTACCGCAAACAAAACTACTTTTGTAAGAATTTTATTTAAAAGTATAAAAGATGAAAATAATAAAATTATTGCAGGAATAGGATTAATTGAAGATATAACTAAAAGAAAAGAGGCAGAACAAAATCAAAAACTATCTGAAGAAAAATTTCGTTTACTGTATGAAAATTCAAACGATGCTATTTTAGTATTAGATAAAGACATATTCATTGACTGCAATGAGAAAACATTGAAAATGTTTAAGTGCTCAAGAAATCAAATTGTAGGAACTTCGCCTTATTTGATTAGTCCGGAATATCAACCGGATGGGAAAAAATCAAAAGAAAAAGTACTCGAAATACTTAAGGAAGTATTAGCAGGAAAATCCGTGATTTTCGAATGGGTTAATAAAAGGCCTGATGGTACGGAGTTTTATGCTGAAGTAAGCTTAAATAAGTTCGAATATCAGAATGAAGTAGTGATTCAGGCAATTGTAAGAGATATTTCTGAAAGAAAAGAACTTGAACAAAAAATATTTAATGCTGTAACAGAAGCTGAAGAAAATGAAAGGCAACGATTGGCAAGTGATATTCATGATGAAATAGGACCCTTACTATCTGGTTTAAAAATGTATATCGAATCAATAAATGAAAACAACGATATACAAAAGCAAAGATATTTAAAGGGACAATTACAAAGCTTAATAAAGGAGTCTATAGAAAATGTTAGAGAAGTGTCAAATGCATTAAGTCCTTATTTATTAAGAAAGTATGGATTAAAAATAGCTACAAAATCATTTTTTGAAAATTCTAAAGAAATAGTCAAGGTTTCGATTAAAACAAATTTGAATGATGAACGTTTCCCAATTAATATAGAAACAGTTTATTTTAGAATTATAAAAGAACTTTTTAATAATACAATTAAACACGCAAAAGCAGAAAAAGTAAATATTTCATTAAATTATACCGATGAAAAACTTATATTAATTTACGAAGATAATGGTATTGGAATAAAAAAAGAAGATTTTAAAAAGCTGGAAAAGAGGGGGATAGGTTTATTTAATATAACGAACAGAATATTGTCAATACATGGTAATTATAATTTTTTTCCCAATAAGAAAAAGGGATTTAAATTTCAAATGATAAAAGAAATTAAAATTAAAAAAAAATAAAAAATGAATATATTAATTGTTGATGATAACAAACAATTTCGCAGTGCTTTTAGATATATAATAGAAGAAAACTTTGCCGATAAGTTTGAAGAATTATATGAAGCAGAAAATGGAGCGGAATGTATAGAAATAATAAGAGAAAAAACTGTTGATATAGTGTTTATGGATAAACAAATGCCTGTTATGGATGGTGTAGAAGCAACAAAAAAAATAGTTGATAATTATCGCAACATAAGAATTATTGCTGTTTCGTTTCACTCTGAATTTGAAGATATAAAAGGCATGCTTGAAGCCGGAGCCCGAAATTATATTATAAAAGAAGAAATTACACCAAAAGCAATTGCCAATTGCATGAAAATTAGTTAGTTGCAACATTAATAAGTTCCGATAGCTTCTCTTCTAAAGTATCGTAAGAAAAGTATTTCTTACCGAGTTGGTAATTATATTCTGCAATTTCTTTATTTAAATTTTCATTATAAATTACTTCATGCATTTCTTTTAAGGCAGTATCGGTAATTACTTTGTCTTCGAGCATAACAGCCTTAAAACCTTTACTACCGATATCGGGCCAGTATACTGGTTTGTAATTGTTTACAAAAATTGGTCGTTTAGCTAAAACAGCTTCTACAAATGCATTTCCAAAACCTTCATAAGTACTAAAGTAAGTACAAGCTCTGGCATGAGCATAAGCGTCAGAAAGAGAGTAGTTTTTAGACGCTTCGCCCGATAAACCTTTATTCGAAAAATCCTGATAGGCAAAACGAACTTGTTTACTTAATTTTAATTTATGGATTTGTTCAACCAGTTCCATATAATATAGATTACCGGCATCGTCGTTGTAATTGCCTGTAATAATTAATTTTAATCTTGGATCCTGAAGTTTATCAATTAGTTCTATAGCGGTTTCAATTCCTTTTCTTGTAACAACTCTGGTTATTTGGAAAAGAAGAATATCGGCGCCATTTAAACCTAAATCTCTTTTTAAATCTCTATTAGAATCTGTTAATCGACCAAAGTCTTGGTTAAAGTTCATTACATTTGGAACAACAATAGAATCACGGTTAAATTTTTCTTTTAGAGTAGTTTGAGCATGCAAATTAATTACTGCATGAAAACTATTTGGTAAACGAAGAGGGAACTCATTTACTACAAATTCATTAATTTTAGGGTGAGGCGAAACATATCTGTCGCCACGCTCCCAGGCAAAATCATGATCGTGTGTAATAATTGGTTTACCGGTTTTTATAACGGCATTTTTTATGGCTATTCCCATGGAAATATGAGAAGGCAAACAAGAGGCATTTTCTGAAAGCAGAAGATCTAAATCGTGTTTGTTGATCCAGTCAACAATTTTATTTTCAATAACTTCAGCATATAAATGACAATGTTCAAGTAAATCGTCTTGATTATAATCGGGATGAAAAAACGCTTTTTTCTGTTCCCAGTAACTTTCTGGTGAAAAGAAAGACATTTCCGCAACTTGTGTTTCATAAGAACAATTGATTTTTCTACCTTCAAACTGACCAGAAATAATAAAAATTTCATGACCCATTTTTTGTAACACTTCAATCCACTTTTCAGTTTCAAGAGCAACGCCATCAACGCCGCCAATTCGCCCGATTATTATACCTATTTTCATAACCAATTGGATTTAATTTGTAATGTAAAATTAAGCATACTGGAATTAAAATAGAATTAATACGCTAAATTTGTGTTCTAATAATATGATTTTTAGTAAAATGAAAATATTCTACCTACTTTTCATTTATGTAATAACTGTACATCTCTCAGATTATAAACAGACTAATGCTGAAAAATGTTTTAAGAATATCAATTGTGATGATTTTAACTTACTCATTGAAACTACCGACGTTTTAATTATTGATGTAAGATTATTTAGAGAGTTCCGAAAAGAAAGAATAACTGGTGCGGTTTTAGCTTCAGGTCGAGAAGCTTTGCAACAGCTTCTTAATGAGATTGATAAAAATACAAGGATCATGATCTATTGCGAACAAGGAGATAGAAGTTCAATAGCTTCAGAAATTATATGTAAAGAATTGAAATTTAAAAATGTATATAATTTGGAAGATGGAATAATTCAATGGAAAATGAAAGGTTATCCTATAGATAGAAAAAGAATCAATTCACACGAATAGAAGAGTTATTTATCTTCAGAAATATCTTCAGGCTTTTCTTCAGTAACATTTTTATGAATTCCATGCTCTTTTTTATATTCTTCAAGAATATTCTTCAGCTTAGTAATTTCTGCCTTATTTTCTGAAATATTTTTCTTAAATTTTAGTATTGAAGGATATGATAATAAAAGACCTACAAAAATACCAATAATGACTGCAACAAGTAAAACTAAAGACAAAGGTGTATCCTTAACAGGGTTTCCAATTATAAAATCAAGCTCAACAGGAACGCTATTTCGTAAAGCAAATACTACAAGTAAAAGGGCTGACACTAAACCTATTATAAGTGATCGTTGCATAATATTGTTTTAATTGTAAATGTACTGATTTATTTTTTTAATTAAAATATCTTTATCCAAAGGCTTAGAAATATAATCGTCGCAGCCATTTTCAAGACACTTTTCACGATCGTTGTACATTGCATAAGCTGTTTGTGCAATAACTGGAAGAGATGGTTTTAGTTTCTTAATGATTTTGGTAGTTTCAAATCCATCTATATCAGGCAAGCGAATATCCATAAGTACTATTTGAATCTGGTTATTCGATTTAATGATTTTTATAGCCTCTTCACCGCTATTGGCTGCCACAACGTTTGCTCCGTGCTTAGCTAACAATCTACTAAGAAATTCAAGGTTGTCACGATCGTCTTCTACTACTAAAATGTTTAAATCATCTAATGTTTTCATCTCTTTTTTTGGTTTTAATATTTCGTTTGTAAGATCATCTGTATTTGTTTCTTGATTAATTGGAATAGTAAAATAAAATATAGAACTACCCGAAATACCTTCAGGAGTATTTTCGGGACTTGATTCAAGCCATATTTTACCACCTAGTAATTCAATTAAGCCTTTAGAGATTGCCAAACCAAGCCCAGTACCCTGTTTATTTTGCAAATTTTTGGTGAGCACCTGCCCAAAACGTTCAAAAATATATCCCTGCATATTTTTATCAATTCCAATACCGGTATCGGCTACAAAAAATTGATAATAAGCAGAACCATTGTTATTTATAATTTCATAACCAAAACTAATAGACCCTGTTTTGGTAAATTTAAAAGCATTACTTAACAAATTGTTTAAGATTTGTTGTAATCTAATAACATCTGTTAGTATTTTATTGTTATCGTCAAAAGGGATTTTAAGCTCTAACCTAATATCTTGTTTTTTAAGCCTTTTTTGTTCTTTAGTGAATAATTGATAAGTTTCTTTAAGTAAAGGATTAAGTTCGGTAAAAGATTTATTTATTGTTATTTGTGTGGCTTCAATTTTTGCCACATCAATGATATCATTTATAAGACTTAGCAATTGTTTCCCGTTTGAGTTAATTATTTTCAGATATTCTTCCTTTTCTTTTTCTGTAATAGATTCTTCTTTAAGAAGCTCGGCAAAACCAAGAATTCCATTCATTGGAGTTCTTATTTCATGTGACATATTGGCCAAAAATGCAGATTTAAGATTATCACTCTCTTCTGCTTTTTCTTTTGCTAATAATAAGTCAGATATTAACTTTTTTTGTTCTGTAATATCGCTGGCAATACCGGCACGCCTATAAACTTCTCCTTTTTCATCAAACACCGGAAAGGTTCTTATCCATACCCATCTAACTTCATTATTTGGTCCTATAATTCTGTGTTCATAATGGTAATTTTTATCTGGAAACTTTAAATTATTTTCTCTTATTTTAATAATTCGTTTCCTATCTTCTGGATGAATCCAGGTTTTATAATGCTCAAAATCCTGAAACACACGCAAAAAATCTTTCCCTACAATTTTTACACAGGCCGGATTGGCAAAAAGAATTCTTTGATCTAATGTTCGTAACCAGAAAGCGTCGTTAATATTTTCTGATAATTGGAGAAAATTTTCTTCACTGGATTTTAGCTTTAGCAATAATTCTTTGTCTCTCTGAATATCTTTTAATAATCCAACTACACGCAAAGGATCGCCTTTTTTATTGAATTCAACAGCTTTGCCTTTGGACATAAACCAAACCCATTTTCCTTTTTTATTCTTTATTCTAAATTCAGTATGGAATTCAGATAAATTTTCCTTGGTTGGTGTATCAAGAAATTGGTTCAATATTTTTGAATCTTCAGGATGCAATAAGCTTCCTATTTTTTCCGTTAAGAGCAGTATATCTTCATTAGAGAAACCTAAACTATAATACAATTCATGATTTGTAGTAATTTCTCGAGTAAGTAAATTTACTTCAAAGGTATAGTAATTAGCTGCATCCATTGCAATTTGTAATTTCTCCTGATTGAGCTTATGCTCAAATTCTTGTTTTTTCTTTTCGGTTTCATCTATATATATACTTACAATTTCTTTCTCAGATAATTTATAAATATAATTATGCTTCCACTCTATAATTTCACCGGGAAGAACAATTGTAGATGCGAATTCTTCAGGAGTATTGTGAAGAAATACACGTTTTAATGCATCGTGAAATCCGGATTTCAGAACAGAAGGGAATGCAACGGACAATTTCCTCCCAATTATTTTTTCTCGTTTGACTTTTTCTGTTTCTTCGGCTTTTTTGTTAAAATACTTAATTACAAATGTTTCTCCATTATCTGTTGTTTCAAATAATGCAATGGCATTTCTGGAATTTTCGCTAATTTTAAAAAATAAAATCGGGTTGATATTGGAAGGAATTTCAGATCGTGAAGAATATAGTTTAGACAACTCCTTTTCAAGGTGTACGATTTTCTTCTGCAAGTCTTCGTATGAAGGCAGTTTTCCCATAGTTTAATAAATAAAATAATAGTGCCCAATTGTAAGATAACTATAAATATACTATAAGTCTGCTTGAAAGTCAATTACTTATAAATATTAATAGTAGATTGCTTAGGATGTTGGACTGAATTTATAACAAAAGAAGACCCGACATTGGAATATGCCGGGTTCAATTTTTTCATTAATTATTTTATAAAACTATTCTGCCACAGAATCAATTTGAACTTCTTTAGACTTAATTTTATTGTTAAATAAACCCAAAAGTCTTTTCTGAGCAATAGTTGTTAATCTGTACATTACAGGTACTATTACAAGAGTAAGGAAAGTGGAGAATGTTAAACCGAAAATTACCGTCCACGACATTGGACTCCACATTTCAGCCATATCACCACCAAAATAAATATTTGGATCGTAATTAAGGAATAGACCTTTAAAATCGAAATTAAGCCCGACAGCCATTGGTAACAATCCCAATATAGTAGTAATTGCTGTTAAAAGTACCGGGCGTAATCTTACTTTTCCTGCATTAATGATACATTCTGTTGCTGCATTTAATGGTAAAAATGCATTTTCTGGCAAACCAAGTTCTTTTCTTTTTCGTTCTTTAAGCAGCTCGATATAATCGACCAGAACAATAGCATTATTCACCACAATTCCTGCTAATGAAATAATCCCAATTCCTGTCATAATAATTACGAAATCCATCTTAAACAACCATAATCCACCAAAAACACCAATGGTACTAAATAGGATACTGGAAAGAATAATTAAAGTACGAATAATAGAGTTAAATTGAGTTACAAGAATTAGCATAATTAAAGCTAAGGCAATTAACATAGCATTACCTAAAAACGCTGTAGACTCGTCTTGCTCTTGTTGCTCGCCGGTAAATTCAAATCTGTAACCAGGAGGTATTTCAAATTCTTCCATTAAAGATGCAAGCTGAATATTAATTGTGTTTGCATTATAACCCTCAATTACGTTTGAATACAATGTAATTACTCTATCGAGATCTTTTCGTCGAACAGAACTAAATGTGGTTGAATACTCAAAATCGGCAACTGCAGAAAGTGGTATATAAACCGGAGGTCCATCTCCAAACACCGGGATTTTCATATTCATCATAACCGGTAAATTGTATCTGTATTCGTCTTTTAAACGAACTAAAATAGGATATTCATCTTCACCTACTTTAAAATCAGATACTTCATCGCCAAACAAGGATTGACGAAGTGTATAGGCAATCATTTGAGTTGATAAACCATAACGTTGAGCTTTATCCCGATTAATATGAATTAATATTTCAGGATTTTGTGTACTAATATTCATTTTTAATCCCTCAACACCATCAATATTTTGATTTTCAAGATAAGTTTTAATAGTATCAGTTAAGTAAACCAACTTATCAAAATCCTGACCAATAATTTCTAAGTTAATCGGTTTTCCTGTTGGAGGTCCTCCTTCATCTTTCGAAATTTCAAGTTCAACTCCAGGATATTTATTCATGAATTGATCACTTAATTTTCTCATGATTTCTGAAGTTCGAACTTCTTTTCCACGGAATTCGTAATCAATAAAACTTATTGTTAGAATAGCCTGATTTGGTTTGTTTCCTCCCGAAAAATCCATTGGATCACCTTTTCCAACAGTTGTTAAGACAGATTCTGTTATTGGCTCACCTAAATCATTTTTATATGGTTTTAAAAATGCAAAAATGTCATCTTCCAATTGATGTACAAATTCGTTTGTACCGGTAATATCTGTACCAATTGGCAACTCAACAACTATATTTACGTAATTTGGATCTGCATCAGGGAATAAGATAATATCTGGCATTCGCGAGAAGAACAACATGATTGTTAGCACTAGTAATAATATGGTTCCAAAAAAGAATACTAAAAGTCTTCTTCCTTTTAATGCATAAGTAATAGCTCTACTATATACTCTTTCAAGTTTAACAAGGAATATTTCCTGAAACCACGACTCCATTCTTCTCAAAAATAAAACATGCAACAGGCCAACAATTCCAAAAAGAATCAAAATGTTTGGGAAAGCTCTTTTGCCTGTTAAAAGAAGTAATCCTCCTACCACAATCATACCTAAAGCCACTAAAATTGCTCTTTTTCTTTTAAATACTTTTTGGTTATTACTGTTTGAATTTTTTCCTTTAATAAATGTAGCAGCTATTACAGGTATAATAACTAAAGCAACAAACAAGGATGATGTGAGAACAATTATTAATGTAATTGGTAAATATTTCATGAATTCGCCCATTATTCCTTCCCAGAATGCAAGAGGTAAAAAAGCAGCAAGTGTAGTTGCAGTAGAAGCTATAATAGGAACGGCAATTTCCCCAACAGCCTGCTTGGCTGCCTCCCAGGGTTCATAACCATTATCAACAAAGCGGTAAATATTTTCAACTACAACAATTGCATTATCAACCAACATACCTAATGCCAGAATTAAAGCGAATAAAACAATCATATTGATCCTAAAATCAATTGCGCCAAAAACTACAAAAGAAATAAATATTGACATAGGAATTGCCAAACCAACAAAAAGAGCATTTCGTGTACCTAAGAAGAAAAATAATACAACAACTACAAAGATTACACCCATGATCATACTGTTTTCGAGATTGCTTAATTGCATTTTTACCATCTCGCTTTGATCATTGGTAATGGATATTTCTAAATCATCTGGTAGTAAATTATTATTCTTGGCTACATCTAATTTTGCAAAAATTTCATCTGTTGTTGACAGAAGGTTTTCACCACCTTTTTTCACTATCTGAATAGAAACTACAGCTTCTTTATTTAAACGCGCAAAACTCGTAGGTTCAGTAAAACCATCAACAACCTCAGCAACATCTTTTAAATAAACAATATCTCCATCTTTGCTTTTAATAATAATATTTTCGAGTTCGTGAATGTTTTTAAATTCTCCAATTGTACGTATGCTTCGACGAGTTTTGCCCAGCATTATTTCACCGCTCGACATAGAAACATTCTCGCTTCTAATAGCATTTGTAATTTCATAAAACGAAATTTCCAAAGCTTCAAGCTTTAATAAATCAACATTAACTTTTATTTCGCGATCGTTAACTCCCTCAATTAAAGCTTTAGAAACTTCAGGTATACTTTCAAATTCATCCTGAAGTTGCTCTGCATAGTATTTCAACTCTTCAACACTATAATCACCTGAGAGATTGATATTAATAATTGCAAATTCAGAGAAATCGATGTCAAACGCGCTTGGTCCCGGAAAATCAGGTCCTTCAGGAGGAAGTTCGCGCTTGGCATTATCAACGGCGTCTTTTACTCTTCGAAGCGCATCTTCCAAATCAACATCAGTGTTAAACTCAACAAAAATCATCGATGCATCTTGTGCAGAAACAGAAGTAATTTCTTTTAAACCTCTAACATTCTCCAATTCTTTTTCCAAAGGCCTTGTAATAAGGTTCTCTATATCTTCAGGAGAGTTTCCGGGATAAATTGACTGAACCATAATCTGAGGCCAAACAATTTCAGGGAATAATTCTTTTGGTAAACTGCGATATGAATACACACCAAAAAATAAAAGTAGGAGTGTAAGCAGATATACCGTATTTTTATTTTTGAGCGCGCGAGTTGTTAATTTAAATTCTCTTACGATTTTATCTGATAATTCTTTCATGCTTGTTTGTTTTCTAATTATTTAACAAGATTAACTGAAACACCTGAGCTTACAAGATGATATCCTTCAATAACCACCTGGTCATTTAAATCAAGGCCGCTTGTTATCATTGAATTTTCGTCAAAAGACAATCCTCTGGTTACATATTTCTTAGCAACAATGTTTTTGTTATCTTTTTGCTCAATAACATAAACATAGTTACCGGATATATCTTTACGTACTGCTAATGATGGTACTACAAAAGCTTTTTCTGATGAGAAATCATTTATTTTTATGGTTGAAACAATATTTGGTTTGATTTTTTCATCAGGATTTTCGGTTTCCATTTCTATTTCAAAAGTTCGGCTTGCAGAAGCAATTACCTTAGAAACTCTCATAATAGGTACTTTAACGGCATAATCAGGTAGAGAAGAAAAGCTTAGTTCAATAACTTGCCCGGTTTTAATTTTATCAATATGTGCTTCTGAAACATCGGCAGTAACGGTTAATGTATTTAAATTTACAAACTCAATTACGGGAAAACCAGGTCCTGCCATTTCACCTTCTTTCGGAAAAATCTTATCAACTATGCCATCAAATGGTGCTACAATTTGAGACATACGTTTTTGTGCCAAAACAGACTCTAATTGTGATTCCAGGTTTTCTTTCGTGTTTTTTGCTGTTAAAAATTCAATTTCAGAACCGATATTTTGTTTCCAAAGTGTATCTACTTTTTCATAAGTTTTTGTTGCAAGTTCTAAACCACTTCTTAATCCTTTAATTTGTTTGTCAATAGCATCGGTATTTAATGAAACCAATAACTGTCCTTTTTTAACTCGCATGCCTTTTTCAACATATATTTTTTGAATTCGACCATTCATTTCCGGGCTAATCATGGCATAGTTTTTAGCTTTAACTTCGCCATAGGTAATAATATAATGATTAAAGGTTTCGTGCTGCATTTCTTTAACGGTAACAGGAATCAATCTTCTAAGATCACGTGCTGTCATTTTATTTTCCAGGGTCTTGATCTTTGCTTCAACTTTCACGATTTTATTCTTTTGCATGGCTATTTTCTTGATAATCTTTATATCGTTTGGGTTGATACTTGAATCCAATTCAATAATTTCTGCATTCAGGATGTTTAAATCCTTTTTAATATTGAATTGTACTTGTTGTAATGAATCTCTTTTAGCGTGTAATGTTGCTAAATCTGTGTTTTCTGTTTGCGGACTGCAAGAAGCTATTAAAGCTACGATTGCAAATACAATTATCTTTTTCATATGTTTATTTATTTTGCCTTGCTTTGAAATTGTGTTACTCATGTTTGTAAAATTGTTCTGATGTATCTCAATATTCATAGCAGCCATTGGCTGTTATAATTCGTTTAATATTTTTTCTAATTCGATTTTTGTTTGTAATAATCCTAATAAAGCATTGGTATTATCTGATTCTGCTTGTAAGTAAGTATTGTTAGCTTGGGTTAATTCCATGCTTGATACCATTCCTTGCTTATATTTTTTAGATGTATTTTCGAACACGTTTTTTGAAAGATCAACATTTTGTTGTGTGACTTTATATTTTTCTAAAGCATTAATAAAGTTGTATCTTAACAATTGAGCTTGTGTTTTTAAATTGTTTTCAAGTAAAATTTGATTATTTATTGATTTTTGATATTCTATTTTTGCTTGCTGAACCTGAGCATTTCTCTGGAAGCTTGAGAAAATTGGCACATCAAGATTTACTCCAATTATATGATTGATCGTAAAATCAAAAGATGCCTTATTCGTTTTATCCTGATAATTATAAAAAGCCGAAATAGTAGGTAAATACTTTGTTTTTTCCCTTTTAAAAGAAAGTTCAGAAATTTTCACCTGATTTTCGATCATCTTAAAATTAATATTATTACTTATATCAAAATCTTCATTTACCTTTTTAGTAATAATCTGATCGTATACAGAGCTAATATTTTGAGATAGCTCAATATTGCTATTTAAATTTGCTCCCAAAGTTATTTTAAACAACATATACGAAACATCAATTTGTCGTTGAATTGTATTTCGAGCATTGATTAATGTGTTTAAAGTAATTTGTAACTGATCAGCATCAGTAGATTCCATAAAACCCTGTTCGTACATTTTCTTGGTTTCGTTAACCAAAGATTCCAGATTCTCAACCGAAGATTCAATAATGTTTAAATTCTTTTCAAGGATTAATATAGAAATATAGCTGTTTAATACATCGGCTTTTAAATCAATTTCTTGTTTATTCATGCTTAATTCAGAAATCTGCAAGTAGGTTTTTGAAGCCTGCAATCCAACCAAATATTCACCACTAAATACTAATTGTGAAACAGTTACAGAGTAAGTGGTGCTGTTTTTAACACCTAAAGTTAGAGGTTCTCCATCACTTTCCATGTCGGGCATTTGTGGAAGAGTTACTCCTGCATCATCCGCTAACATATTTAGTGAAGCGAAAATGTAATTATATAATTCCATAGTTGAGCTATCAGCTCCAAAATCAAATGTTGGTAAATCACCGGGAATATGTTGATAGTTTAAAGTACCATTCACTTGTGGTAAACCAATTGCTGTAGTTTCCCAAACCTTTTTTTCTGCTGCATCTACGTCTAAACGTGCATTTTTAAGGTTTAGGTTGTTTTCAATGGCATACTCTTGTGCATCTTCTAAATTTAGTGAAATAATACTATCCTGTTGCGAAAATCCGGCAAAAGGAAGTATTATAAATAGAAATGTTTTTATTAAAAATGAGTTTTTCATTATATAATTAAGTTTATTTATTATTGAAAAAATTCTTGTATATCAATTTTTTGTAATGTTTTTTCTAATACTTCAAGTCCTTTGTTATTAGCTATTCCACGAATATGATAAATAAAGAGTTCTAAAATATTTTGTGGTTTAAGCATCTCGCCGTTGTTCATAAAATCGTCGGAACCTATATTTAAAAACCGGCTAACTTGTATTTTTGCAATTATTTCTTCTTTCATGTTAGTACGAAATAATCCTTCTTTCTTACCTTTTTGAATGTTTTTTAAAATTGCATCATACATTTTTCCTTTTCTATCTTCATGCAATTTGACAAACAATTCTGGATAATACTTTTTTAAATCGTATTCTGTAGAAGGATTATAATCACTAAATGATTTAATTATATTAATTCCAACCTCAAGTAATTCCTCAACAGCATTCTGTTCTTTTTCAAAAATATCTTTAAATGAACAGTCTTTATTATGCATCAGATAATTAAAAACCAGCGAAACCAAATCGCTTTTATTTTCTACATATTGATACAATGTCTTTTTCGATATACCAAGCTCCCGGGCAACATCATCCATGGTAACACTTTTAATACCATATTTATTATAAAGCTCACCTACTTTTTTTAGTATATTTTCTAATTCTTTATTCATGGCACAAAACTATATCAAAAAAACCCCGGAAACAAAAAATATATAAAAAGTTTCCAAAGTTTATTTTTAAAACAGCTTATGAACTAATTATTGACTTGAATCTTTGTGGTTTAGTGTCAATAAGTTAACAGATTCCGCATCAAGTGCGGAATGACAGGCTATGACTTTTTGGACAAGCTCAGCTTACATTTTACAGATAAATAATAAATGAGAATAAGAAGAGAAAAATTGAAGAACGTGGATAGCAAAGTAGTTTCTACAAGAAACTAGTCGATAGCATATAGACCACAGTTAATAGAATTAATAATACAAAGAAGATTTGCGATGCGTCATCCTGTCCCGATAGTTTTCGGGAGTCGAAGGATGAAGAAGAACTGATATCAGGAGAAAGGAAGAAAGAATAATGGTGAAAATTTTAAGCTTGCAGCATGAAGCTTTGAGCTTTCAGCTTAATAATTAAAATCCAAAATTTAGTCCGAACGATACGGTACTTTGTTTCCCGTGGAACACAGCTGCAGTATATTTATTCTGATCACCGGAAATATCGCTATGCAAGTAATTTAAAAAGATGTAACCATCATTAATAATCTGATAACTGGCTCTGAATGAGAAAGATTTGTTTTGCCATTCTACAGTATCCATATAAGGATTTCCAAGCCGAGATCCACCCAAATCATCATAATCTTTTCCTTTTTTAGCATGTAGGTAAGATACTTTTAAGGAAAGTGTTTTAAATGGTTTGTGTGTTACTGAAATGTAAACTTCCTGAGAATTATCCATTAAATAGCTACCCAGATTGTAGCCATTACTTTCGAAAGTTGTTGTAGGAATATTATGCTTATAAGTTAAAGGCATCGACTTAGTATATTCAGCTGTAATAAATGTATTAGGAATGAGATTTGAAATACGCATACTGGTTTTTATGCTCCAGAAATTCCAAACCGAATCATTAAAAAAACGACTCGTCGATAATTCATCAACAAACAGAGTTGCGGAAAGATGCACTTTTTTAATATTTCTTGAACTGATATCGAAAAACATTTGTGAGTTTTGTCCAACATTACGTCCAGATTTATCCGTAGCGTTGTAGGTATGATCCACCGATTTGTAAAACATAAACGGAATCAGATATTGCAATTGTGGTCCGCTGGAGCTGTAAATAACAGAATTACCGGCAGAGACATAAAAGTTTTTGAATGGTTTAAATGTAAACAGATTGGCAGCCAGATATTTGTCGAACATCATATCGCGTTGACTGGTACCATATGCATTAGTAAAAGTCATGGTTGAGGCACTATCGACAATTTCAGAAACCAACCATCCGTGAACCCAGTTAAATTCGAACCATTGTTCAGGTTTCAAATTTAGTTTTATGTGTGCAAAAGAAGGAGTACGGCCACTAAAAATATTAGCTCCATTGTAATTATTTCCCCATTCAAAATGATCTTTTACAATTCCAAAACTTCCCCAATCCCAGGCATAGGTTAATCCACCGCGCATTTCGCTAAAATCACCACCGCCGTTATTGCCTTTATAATTTGCACCCATTCGTTGTGTTAAATAATCTTCGCGTGCTATAATTTCACTTTCGTGATTATCGCGCAAGCTGGCATAAAATCCCCATTTTCCGGCATATGAAAAGGCTTCTGCTCCATTCCATCGATGATAAAAGCTAGCGCTATCATTCACAAAGCATTCAACTCCTAAAACAGCATTCACCGAGAAAGTAAAAAGTGAATCTTTATAATACAAAATATCGAATCGTTTATCGAAAGATTTATTTTTTCTCGTGTAAGCAGGCTTAAGTTCTTTATTAAAATCTTTCAAATAGAAGTTTAGTTCGTTTTGCTGGCGTTTATTTAAAGTATAATCGCTTTCCTGAATCTCTTTTAATTTGTTAGCAATAAAAATACGGGAGTAGGGTTTAACTGTTGTGTTAATGTCAATAACTCCAAGAGAGGCAAATTCATCTAAAAATTCATAAATATCATTGTTTGAAGTGTGGTGGTATACTTCTTGAGATTTTGTATTAACCCAAAAACAGATTAATGATATTATAAGTATATATTTTTTCATATTATACTACATAAACACTAAGAGCGCAATATTTCACTATGTGTTCTTTGTGAACTCAGTGCTTTAGTGGTGAATAATTATTTTTTTGGCAATTTAGCAAATTCTTTCGTAACCATTGGCACTAATTGATTAGTTGTTATTGTCATCCCCGACACTGATCGTGGATCTATATTTTTCACTAAATTGAGATTCCCTTTTGCAAGGGAACTTTTATTCCCGTTGGTCATGAAAATAGTTCTCACGAACAAAGTGAGTAAAGACATTTTCATTTTACTTTTCTGTCATTTCCGACTCGATCGGAAATCTCTTCATGCAAATCATCCCATTCAGGATTAACTTTATTAATAAGTTCTTCTTTCCACTTTCTGTTCCATTTTTTCAATTGTTTTTCTCTTCTAATAGCATCATTTATATTATCATAATGCTCAAAATGTATTAATTTATCAATATTATATTTTTGAGTAAATCCAGGAACAGATTTATTCTTGTGCTCGAAAATTCTTCTTTCTAAATTATTTGTAACACCTATATAAAGAACACTATTTATTTTATTTGTTATAACGTAAACATAAAAATTATAGTTCCACATCTTTAATAAACTTAACTATTAAGAGATTCCCACTTTCGTGAGAATGACATGTTTATGCTGTTTGTCATCTCCTCCCGATAGTTATCGGGATGATCGGAGATCTCTTCTTGCTTAATATTGAGATTCCCAGTCAAGCTGCGAACTTTTTTCACGAACAAAGCGAGTAATGACAATTCGTTTTTATTTTGTCATCCCCAACTCGATTGGGGATCTATATTTTTCCTTGATATTGAGATTCCCTTTTGCAAGGGAATGACAAGCTTTAAAAGCTTAGAATCATTAAGCGCTTCTTGCCTTCCTAAATAAAATATTCCAAAAGGCTTTCCAAAAGTATTTCCAGTCGGTTCTAAAAGGATGTTTTTCGTACGTTTCTAAGTATTTTAATTCTGAGGCTTGAATTTCTTCAATGGTTTTTGGTAAATCAACATAAAAAGGAGGGATGAGACCCGGCCTGGTTTTTATTCTCTTTTCCTGTAATTCTTTGGAGTATAAACTAAAATAATGTTCACTCAGTGGACGAACACCAACCAGTTTCAAATCACCACGAAAATAATTAATAAACATAGGTAACTCATCAAGCCAAAATTTACGAAAGAACTTACCTAAAGTAGTAACCCGAAAATCGTCTTTAAATTTTCCACCTTCTTCCAGATCCGATTTCTCGTAAACATATTCCTGCAAATATTCAGCAAAGGGATGCATGGTTCGTAACTTATAAACATGAATAATTTTTCCGTTTTCCCCAATACGGTGAAGTTTCACTAAAGGACCATAAGTAGGTTCGGTATCAAAGTAAGGTTTGCGTTTTTTTCGGGCAATAAAATATAGCCAACCCAGGATGTTTTGTTCGTTAACAATTTCAAATCCACAGGAATATAAACGACCAAAAGTTTCAGCTTTGGATACAACTCTGTTTTCGCCACGGGTTAAAAAGAAATATATACGCTTGGTTAAATTAAATTTTGGGAAAACTCTTTTTATTATAAAATCGAAAAAATAATAAATTCTATTTAAAACGGGAGGGAACTTTCTTAAAATCCGCTTTTTACGCTGATCTTTAGTTTCAACACATCCAATAAATAAACCACCATCAGGAATTTTACGATTTACCGACTCGAAAAACTTATTAATAAATCGGATATCATTGATTCGTTTTAGATTGACAATTTTTAAATAGGTCTTTTCTGGAAGTTTATCAACATTAAATCGTGTTGTTGTTGATAGCAAGGAATAATTTGGAATATTTAAATCGATATTTTCAGCTATAAATTGAAAAACCTCAGGATTAGATTCTTCAATAATGGCATTCCGTATATCTTCCGGAACAGGCTCTAATGTTAATTCAGGAGGAAATGGTTTAGAAACAGAAACCTCAGGTGAACGACCTACCACTCTCTGGTAGGCTTCGAAAACTTTAGATGTGTCGGGACCCACATTGGCATTGCAAACAAAGTAATCACAAAATGCAAAGACTATTTCAATAAGCGTAGTTAAAGCAACGATTCCTCCAAAAACCAATCGTGAGTAAAAATCAGACCTGAACAGAAACATTAAAATTGTAGCAATTCCAGCTATTAAGAGGTTGGTAATTATTATATGCAGAACAGCACGGGATAATTTTGTTCTTTCGGGAGCAGAATATTTTTGTGTAATTAATGAAACCACAAGCCAAACAAAGGCAAAAACCAGAAATGGAATAATATAATTGGGAAGATATACTCGTTTGGTTGCCGGTTTTATCCATATCATTATAAAGAAAGCAGCAAATAGGGCTACAATATCAAAAAATACATTTATATATAGCGAACGGCGGTTCATTTTTTAGTTAAGAGCTTTTATTAGCTAACGTTAAGTAAGAGTATAAAGTTAAGGTTTAAAGATAAAAGTTAAAAGTTTAAAGTCCCGAAAAATAGTAAATCTATGATTTACATTATTTTTCGAGGATGCTCGAAATGAAAACAAAATTGTAAATTTTGGTCATTTCGGCATTTAAAGTTAAAAGTACAGATTAAGGATGGGAGGAGATATTGATAGTAATTGTATGGAGAAATATTCAAAAAATAGCGTGTGTCATGCTGTCCCGATAGCTATCGGGATGTCGAAGTATATCGAAGTGTGTATGTTAAGAATTATATTTTAATATAGCTTGTAAACAACGTTCTGCTGTATTGCCACCTCAAATTTCGAAGCATTTTGTTTATTATATTCCTATTTTAAAAGTTCTTTACAAATTAATTCAGCAGTGTTGCCATCACCAAATATTTTAGGGAATTCTGTTTCTTTCTGTTTGTATAAAGAATTAAAACTTGTAATTATTTTTTCATAGGAACTTGCAGTTAAAACGGCTTTTCCTGTTTCCATAATTTCTACCCATTCTGTTTCTGTGCGCAGAATAATGCATGGTTTATTAAAAAAATAAGCTTCTTTTTGAACGCCTCCCGAATCTGTTAGAATTAATGAAGCATATTTTTCAAGCAATATCATATCTAAGAATGAAACCGGTTCAATACGATGTATTAATTGATTCTTAAGAAAAAGATCAACTTCTTTATGCCCTGACAGTGATTTTATTATTTTTAAGGTTCGAGGATGAACAGGGAATACAATTTTCAGATTGTATTCTGCTGATATATAATTAAATGATTTTAGAATTCCAATAAGTGCTTCTTCATTATCTGTATTGTAATCTCGATGAACCGTAGCCAATAAAAATTCTTTTTCATCTATGTTTAATGTTTTGAGAATATTTGACTTCTTTTCGGCAATTTCTGAAAAATAAAGCGTGTTATCGTACATAATATCTCCATAATTAAAAATCCCGGGATTATCAATTGTATAAGGAGAACTTGTTTTTTTAAACCCTTCGGTAATTAAATTAGTAAATCCTGTTTGGGTTGGTGGAAATAAGTATGTGGAACAATGGTCACAAATTATTCTGTTAATTTCTTCGGGCATTTTTTTATTAAAAGATCTTAAACCGGCTTCAATATGAACAATGGGCACATGAATTTTTGAAGCAGCAACAGCCCCGGCAAGAGTTGAATTTGTATCTCCATATAAAATGATAAAATCTGGTTTTTCGGCAATTAAAATTTCTTCTATTCCGGAAATCATTTTTGCCGATTGTTCTCCATGTTTTCCTGATCCGATATTCAAATTATAATCTGGTTTCGGAATCTCAAGTTCTTCAAAAAACACATTCGACATGTTTTCGTCGTAGTGCTGTCCTGTGTGAACAATAATCTCATTTATTTCATCGGGAAACTTTTGACGAATGGCACGACTTAAAGCTGCAGCTTTAATAATTTGTGGTCGTGCACCTATAATTGTTACTAGTTTAATCATCTTAAATATTTATAAAACTGAATACAACATTAAATTCTATCAAAATAACAATTTATGTTAATATAATTGGTGTTATTATTTGAGTTTATCAGGATTCTTTCCTAATTTCTTACTTTCTGAATCAACCTTTCTTTCTAATTTTTTAATATCTTCTTCAGGAGGTAATTCTTCAGGTTTTATTCCTCTTTCTAAAAGTATTTTTCTAACAGATCTGTTATTTGTGATATGTTCTGCAGAAATTTGTCTTTCTTGTCTTAGATTTTTCTCTTTTGTATTAAAAACAGTTATTTCAGTAGCAAAATCTTTGGCTTTTATTGTTATGGTTGGAAGAAAATCAGCAAGAGCCCTACCTTTTGGTACACCTAAAGCATTTTTCATTTGTTGAGTTGATTTTCCAAATAAAGCTTGATCACCTTTACTTCGAATTATACCAAAATTCCTATCATTTCCTGTTTGTTCATATATTAATTCGGATAATTCCTTTTCTGAAAGTGTTAATTTTTGTCTTGCTTGAAGTCGTTCCCAATCTTTTATTCTTTGTTCGATTATTTCGAACTTTCTGGTTTGTAACGCAAAATAGTTTTGAGCAAATGCAATTTGTTCTTTTCTGGGATCTCCATTTTGGGCAATAAGATAACATGCGTATCTTGTAAGCATGATATCATCTATTTCCCTTTCACTCCCGGAACCTAATCTAACCATTTTGTTGATGTCAACAAAATGGTCTAAAATATCATTATTTGTAACTTCACAAGAAGTTTTTGCTTTTACAATTACTTTCTGAAAATTTCTCCATTCTGAATAACCCAATAAATGTTGAATATCTCTTGCAAACCAGAATTCAATTCCATTTTCAGTAGTCTGTGAATGATCTTCAAAGTTAATAGCTAAAGATTTTATTATTTCTGTTTTCATTTACTATATTTAGTATTTTAGTTTCATAATTAATATGTCAAAAAACACATACGACATATTTTCGTCGTAGTGCTGTCCGGTGTGAACAATAAGCTCCTGTATTTGGTTTGCATATTTTGAACGAGTAGCACGATTTATCTGCCGGAGGCATGACTTAAAGCGGCAGCTTTAATAATTTGTGGTCGTGCACCTATAATTGTTACTAACTTGATCATTTATATATACTTTGTGTTTTTTTAAGCGGTCAAATATACCTGTTTTATAATAAAGTTGACAATATTTTCTTTTTCGGAGTGTAAATTTTCGGCTCTTTCTTTATAACCTTGATTTGTTTGCTTATTCATTATCTGATGAATAAATTCAGTTGCTTCAGATAAGCCTTCCTCTGATGGTATTATGTGTTTAATTAGATTGTAATCTTTTTCAACCTCAGTGATATATCCTCTTGTATTATAATCAATAAAAAGCGAAGGAATACCTAATAAAGCACTTTCCATTGCTACAGTTGCACTTTCACCAACTAACAATTTAGCATGTGCAAGAACTTGAAGAAATTTATCTTCTGATAAGTTAAAGCGAAATTTTTCTAAATTTTTGGGCAAGGCTACTTCAGAAGAGATTAGTACCGGATATTTTTCAGATATATTTTTAATAAACTGCATTTTGGTTTTATAATCCCATTTTTTCCCAAATACATCGTGCATGTTTCCATGATTAACTATACGAACCAGAATATAATCCTGATCGTTTTTATAATCAGCATTTTCTTGAAATTGCTGAAAATTTAAATAGGAGAGTTCTTTGTAAGAATTAACCCTTAGGTGTTTTTTCCCAAAATCTTTTTGAAAACATTTAGGAGTAATAATCTTGCTTGAATATCGTTTATAAATCCATTGTAAAATTGGATCCGATTCGGTATCGTCAAAAGTTATATGGGGCTTGTGCATAAACGAAGCTACAATTCCTGCATAGGGAGACGCAAAACTTAAAAAAATATCAGGATTAAAACTTTTAGCTGTTTTATATATTTTTCGGATAGCACGAATTAAGTAAAAGGGCTTAAAAATAAGTGAATAACTTCCTTTACCTTTTGAAGTATAGTTTAGATTATATGATGTGGCAATTTGAACAGAACAATCCTTTTCACGAATACATAAAAAATAGGTGTGCCCGTCTTGTTCTAGTCTTTTAATAATAGGATTAAAAAAATGAATATGTGCAGGATGACCTACGTCAATTAAAATATTCATTTGCGGGTTTTAATAACGATCTTTTTAATAGTATTCTTCATATTTTGCCAAACAAGCTCCTTAATCCAAGGAATCGATTTATCTGTCCAGCGTTGAGGATGAAAAGTAAACATGATTTTGTCTGGAAGTTGATTTTCTTTGGCAGCCTGAATTATGTAAGAAGTAGATTTAAATTTATAATTATTAATTATTAATTGTTCATTATGAGAGATTTTGTCTCGAATAGAAACGCGATCCCCATCCCATCTTCTTCCGGTATCAGTTAAATAAAGAACTTTGGAAAAATCCACATCAAAATAGGGTTCTCCAATAATACCAAAATCACGGTAATTATAATGTTCCCAAATGAGCTTATTATCGAATTTTGAAAGCGGACTTCCATGCATGCAAATGGTTTTAACAGGATAATATTTACGTAACTCTGCTAAATGCTTTTCAAATAATTTAATTGCTTTATTAGCTAATTCTTCTTCATTCTTCATTATTAATTTTTCATTTTTCATTGATTTGACCGCCATTTCAATATCTTCATAATGAAAACCTATCTCATGCCCCAACTCAGCAATCTGTTTAATAATTTCTGGATTAAAACTTTCTGGGACAATCCTAAAATAATAGCTTCCCTTTATTCCAAGCTTATTCTGTATTTGTGCAAATTGTAACGAATTTTCAGGTAGTTTATCTACGTCGTGGCGTAATACGATTGACTTATTAACAGGCTTCTCCAAAAATTCTTGAAATGTTTGAAAAGAAAAACCTTGATTTATTAAAGTTATAAGTAAGCGATGATATGTTTTTATAATAAAATCCACTACTTAAAATTATATTGATAGTTAGGGTTTTTTTTCATTATTTTTACACTGGAAGGATAGTTTTCAATAAACCAAAGCATAAAAGCTGTCACATCTATCTTATCTGCAAGCATTTTCCTTCTTCTATCTTGAAAATTAATATCTTTTGTCGAGATGATTTCCTTTATTAGTGGTAAGAGTTTTTTCTTTTCACTCGTATCAAGGCTATACGTCAATTCATATTTCTTTTCTAATTCGTTAATGACGCTTATTCTACCTGCAAAATTATTATAACGAATTGAGGGTGTGCCAAGCATGGCTGCTTCAACTGACATACTTTGGCTATCAGCGATAAATAGATCTGCATAAAAGAGTAAATGATGAATATCTTTAGGATCAATTTGCAAGCGATATTTATCAAATTCAGGGGGTAAAGGCTTTTCACTTGTTATGTAGACTTCACCTATCTTTTCGAGTAATTTAATAATCTCTATAAGAATGCCAGGTTCTAATCCCTTTGCATTTAAATCATGATAAGCATTTTGGTTAACAGTACGAATAAGAAAGTATCTTTCAGCTTTAATATATTTGTTCTTAATATCTAATTGAGGTTTAAATTGATTCGGGTGTAGATATGCAAGTTTATGATAACCTGAATAACCTATACGCTTATAATGAAATGGCTTAGTGTTTACTACCGAGGGAGTTAGAATGGTTGATACAAAGGGGTAGGTTATTAATCCTTGTAATAAGGTATAATGAATATCGTCTTCAGCTGTAAACAGACTTTTTTTCCGAAGAAGTTTCGCAACCCATACCAATTGAGAAAGACAGCTAACATAAAGATCTGGATTAAATTCTTTGACGAGACGATATAATTTTTGAGTAGAACGAATAAGTTTTAGAATTTTAGCACTTAGACTTTCATTGAGTTTTGAATCAGCAATAACATAGTATTTAAAACCACTACTATCTAATAGTAATTTTAAAACATCTTTATTACTTATTATAATAAAAATATTGTGTGAGATCAACAATTTAGAAATCACATTTTTATATAGATGAAAATGGGCAGGATGCCCCAAACCAAATACAATTTTCATAAGTACTAAATATCCTTTATTTTTTTAGCAGGAACCCCTGCAACAACAGTATTAGGTAAAACATCTTTAGTAACTACCGCTCCAGCTGCAACAATTGAATTGTGTCCAATTTTTATATTAGGAAGAATAATAGAACCTGCACCTATCCAGCAATCATGTTCAAGTATAATTTTTCCTTTTATGGGAGGAATTTTTTTCATTAAGTGAGACCAATTTGCATCAGAAGATAATATTAAGGTTACTCTTGGACCAATTGCGACTCGATTTTCTATTTCTAATTGACATGATTTCTCAGAAATAATACTGGCAATAATTAATTCTTCGCCAATATATACGTTCTTTTGAATTTTAAAATCACATAGTTTTAGCCCCCATATTCTTACAGAATTGAGTGGGAAGTTTTTTGCAAGACGTTTTCCCATTTTCACTTTTAATTTATTAAGAAACCCTACTTGCTTATAGCTAGACTTGTTTGAATAAACCATTTATTTTATTCTTTTATATAGTTGCATTCCTATTTTACCAATTTGAAATAATAATTTATTATGAACTTTCTCAAATCTACCGTGCTCAACAAGTTCTCCACCAAATTTTAATTTGTGATCCCGCACTCCGTAAGGAACTCCCGGCTTCCCCGCTCCGCCAAAATCAAATGTTTTATATCCATTAAGACTTCCCCATTCTATTACTTTCCATGGCAAGAAATCGTTGGGATATTTATCTAAATGCCCATTATCTGCACCGGCAAACCAATCATAAATTAATCCATTATAACACAATGCCATTCTTGTTGCAATTATTTTACTTTCATATTCAGCTATGAATATTTTAAATAATCTACTAATCTTTAAATGCTTATAACTTTCTACGAATAGAGATTTATCCGGCATTGGTAATTTTACCCGTTTATATGTCTTTTTTACTAATTCGTAAGCCTTTTCGAATTCAGAGTCACTTTGTATTTCTCTAAATATTAATCCTGCATTTTCAGCTCGTCTAATATTTTTTCGTCTACCCTTATGGATTCCTCTCCATTGTTCTTCGATCGGGATTTTTAAATTGTGAAGGATGTCTAAATGAGCCTCATAGTTATATCCGTATTTTTCGAAAATAGCCTTTTCTTCATCGGAAAATAACCGTAGGTTTCTAAATTGCGAATAAATTACTTTCTTTTCAATTTTGCTGTTATAAGAATTTAAAAGTGCTTCTATAATTATTGGGTTATTATTTAATACAATGGGGCCACCGATAATAATTGAGCGAGACGAAAAAACGCCCAGAATACCAAGATGTTCTTTTTGAATTGAACATAGCATTATTCCACATAACTCATTATTATCTAAGGCTGCAAATACAATAATGCTTTGTTTACGTACTCCATTTAGTATTTTATAATAGAATGGAGATTGAAAAAACGTACCATTTGAATGTTTAAATACAAATTGTTCCCAATTTAATTCAACTTTTTCATGTAAATTATTAATTATTTTCATTAACTGTGATCAGATGTGTACTTTAAAAATTTACTATTTAGTTTAGATGATACAATAGAATTACTATACAATATTGTATAATAAAAGTTACTTAAGCAGGTAATTTTGATAAATATTAAATAATCGATTCTGCTGAATAATATTATTAAATTCTTGGGCGATATGTTTTTTTCCGTTTAATCCATATTTAGAAGCCAATTCAGGATTATTCATCATTTTTAACATAGCTTTTGAAATTTCTACAACATCACGCTCTTTGACTGTAACGCCTGTAATACCATTAATTACAATCTCAGGTATTCCAGCATGGTGTGTTGCAATGCAAGGCTTGCCCATTCCTTGAGCTTCCATTAAAACAATAGGAGTTCCTTCTTTAGAACCAGTTTTTGTTATGTAGCTATTTAAAAGAAAGATATCGCAATTAGCCATTTCTTGTAATACAGTTTCTCGAGGATTGTTAGTTACTGAATTATCTATAAATTTAACTTTATCTGTTATATTTAAATCTTCAACTAGTTTTACAAGTGTGGATTTGTAAGAACCATTACCCACAATTCTTAATTCCACATTTTGTTTTCTTTTGACAACTTTATCAAATGCAATTATTGTATCATGAATTCCTTTTCTCTCGCTAAATCGAGCAACAACTAAAAATTTAAATATATTAGTTGTTTTTTGTTTTTGGGAGTAATTATTTAGCTCTTCAATATTGACACCAAGGTGGTGAATTTTTATTTTATCTTTTTTAAAACCTAAGCTGATAAGATCTTGCTTCATATCTTCTGATAATGCTAAAAACAAATCACCTTCTTTGCTGAGTTTTTTATAAAAAGCATTTAAAACATCTATTTGATCACTTAAGTCATAGCCATAGAAAGATGTAATTAAAGGGATGCTTAAGTGTTTTTTTAGTAATAAAGAAGCTACTCCATCATTACCAAAATGAGCGTGAATTAGTTTAGCTTTTGTCTTTTGTGCAGATATTTTAACAACCCTCCTTAATGACCAGTTTGTAATTTGATATAGTTTGTAGTTTGGAATTCGAAAATGAGTTGGTCTAATAACATCAACCCCATTAAAGTTATCGTATATTGGCAATTTTGTTGGATACTTAGATTTTGAACGTAAAAAAGATGGAATAAATGGTTGAGGAGAGATTACTTTAAAAGTAATGCCTTTAACTATTAGATCGCGAACTTGTTCATAAACCCAAAAAGAACTTGTTGGAGCAAAGCGAGAAGGGAAATGTTGTCTTATCGTGATAACATCTACATTTTGTTTATTCATTATCAATGTTTTCTAAAAACGCCAGTTTTTGATTAAATCCAAGATTTGAAATTTTTTCATTATTTCCAATCATTTCCCAAACTTCATTTTCTCTATATGGGATAGCACCAAAATTAATTTTAGAAGTACTGTTTAAGTTATCTTTAAGATTAACGGCTAATTCTCTTAGAGAAATTCCAGCCCCACTGCAAACATTGAAAACGTCATTATACGCCTTTGCTGTAGATGAAAGCAATAATGCATTAATAATGTCATCAATATGCAGATAATCACGTTTTTGTTCTCCATTAGTCATGTCAAAATCTTCATTTTTTTTCAATTTTTCGATTAATTGAGGTAAAAAAAACTTTTTAGACATATCTTTTCCATAGAAATTAAATAATCGAAGAATTGTGTAGTTTCTGTTATTTATTTCCGAGAAAGTTTTGATACTCATTTCTGCACAATATTTTGACAAAGAATATGGAGAGGCAGGCACAAAATTATCGTTCTCAGAAAATGGCACTTTTATGTTAGCACCACCATATACTTCGCTTGTACTTGTAAAAATAAGATTATCATATTGTACTTCCTTTAATGAATTAAGTAAATTTAGTGTGCCTGTTAAATTAACAGCGAATATGTCCTTGGCCATTGAAAAATCCCTTGTTCTATTAAGGTTGGCAGCTAAATGATAAATAACCGAAGGTTGGATATCATGAATAAGTTCTGTAAGTTTTTTTTTGTCAAGTAAATCAGCGTCATAACAAACAACCTTGTTTTGGCAAGAATTATGATTTAAATCCACAGAAAAAATCTTAGAGCTAAATGGCAATAAGCTTTTTATCAGAATTCGCCCAAGATAACCGTTTCCCCCAGTAACGAGTATTTTTTTATTTTTTAAATTGACCCTGTCCATAAAAGAGATTTATCTTTGGCAGATTGAATATATTCTTGCAAATCATTATCAGTATTTATAATACTATTTTGATAAAACGACTTATACCAACCAATGGTTTTTTCCAGTGTTTGCTTAATATCCCACACGGGCTTCCACTTTAAAATTTTATTTGCTTTGGAACAATCTAGCATTAAGAGATTTGCTTCATGATGATTAGCAAGATTTTTATCAACCGTGTAATTAATTTTATTCCAAAGTACTTTGGAGTTTTTAGTAAGATCTAAAACAGAAATATTATTATCCTGATCAGGACCAAAATTCCAACCATCAGCAAATGTTTTCTCACCCTTAAGTAATTTCCAACCTAAATTTAAATAGCCACTTAATGGTTCTAACACATGTTGCCAGGGTCGAGTTGCATAAGGGCTTCTAATAAAAACTTCATTATTATTACTTGCGGCTTTAACCATATCAGGTACAAGTCTATCAATAGCCCAGTCTCCGCCACCAATAACATTGCCCGCCCTTGCACTTGCTAATAATATATTGTCAGTATTGAAAAATGATTTCTGATAGCTTGCTGTTAATAATTCTGAACAGCCCTTTGACGCACTATATGGATCATGACCACCCATTGGATCATTTTCGCGATAACCCCAAATCCATTCTTTATTTTCATAACATTTATCGCTTGTAATATTTACTATTGCTTTTACTGAATTGCTATTTCTTGTAGCTTCATAAATATTCATTGTACCCAAAACATTTGTTTGGAATGTTTCAATGGGATTTTCATAGGAATAGCGCACTAGAGCTTGTGCGGCAAGATGAAATACAATTTCAGGTTTATATTTATTAAATATTTTATTCAGATTAGCTAAATCTTTGATATTGCCAGTGATGGATGTATAATTTTCATTTAACAATTCAAAATGGTTGGGCTCATTATCAGGTTTTAGAGAATATCCTATTACAATTGCTCCCATTTTTGTTAACCAACGGGCTAACCATGAACCTTTGAATCCTGTATGACCTGTAATTAGACAAACTTTGTTTTTATAAATACCACCAAATAATTTTTCTATTTCCATAATTTCCATGAAGCTTCGTTGTTATTCCATAAATCATTTAAGATTTTATTATCTCTTAAGGTATCCATTGGTCTCCAAAAACCAAAATGTTTATATGAATAAAGTTCTCCATCTTTTGCAAGATTTTCCAGAGGAGTTCGTTCAAAAATTGTATTGTCACCCTCATTAATGTATTCAAAAACACGGGGCTCACAAACAAAAAATCCACCATTTATCCATGTACCATCTCCTTTAGGTTTTTCTTGGAATGAGGCTATTTGTTGATCGCCTGTAAATTTAAGCGACCCAAATCGTCCTTCTGGCTGCACTGCGGTCATTGTAATAGCTTTACCATGCTCTTCATGCGTTTTTAATAATGCTTTTATGTCAACATCGGCAACTCCATCGCCATATGTTAGCATAAATCGTTCGCCTTTAATGAATTCTTCAACCCTTTTAACCCTGCCACCTGTCATTGTATTTAAGCCCGTATCTATGAGTGATATCTTCCAAGGTTCTGAAGATGTGTTTAAAACCTCTATTTTATTTTCTTTAACGTCAATTGTCACATCGCTTTGATGCAAAAAATAATTGGCAAAATATTCTTTAATTATGTATCCTTTATATCCTAATAAAACTACAAATTCATTAAATCCATAATGAGAATATATTTTCATGATATGCCAAAGTATGGGTTTACCTCCTACTTCTATCATTGGTTTAGGTATATTTTGGGTTTCTTCGCTAAGTCTGGTACCAAACCCCCCTGCTAATATTAGTACTTTCATTTTATTTATTTTTTAGCATTAATACACAAGTTATTTTATATTGTTTTTTCCATCATTTGAATTTGGGCAAAACATCATTCTTTTTAAATGAAAGTTCTAAAATGAACTGATAAACTAACATTGAGCTTTTTATTGTTCTTCTATAAAAGAAATCAATTTTTGTGCTGATTTCTGGTATTCTAAATTTGAAATCATCCATTCATAGCCTTTTTTAGAAAGTGATTCTCGTTTTTCAGGAGATTGGATTAAATTCATAATACAATCCGCAATTGAGCTTGGATTATCGGGCTCTGCTAATAATAATTCATTTTGTTTATTAAAATAATAACCAATATCACCAACTCTTGTTGCTACAACAGGACGTTTACAGGCAAAATATTCTCCCACTTTTGTTGGGAAACCTGCTTCTGCAAAAAGGCTTGATTTTCTTGGATTAACTAAAATATCACATGTTTGTAATAGTACGGGAACTTTTTTTGAGTCAACCATACCAGGGAATATTGCTTTTTCGGCAAATTTGTTTTTTAAATTATTAATATGATTCTTAGTTTCTTCCGATGTATTTGATAAATCTCCTGCTACTAATAACTCAATATTGTGATATTTTGAAGCAACTATTATAAATGCTTCAAAAAGATCAATAATGCCATTTGCATCAATTAAAGCTCCAGCATATCCAATTCTAATAACATCAGAAACATCACCACGTCTTGGTGTGTCAGATGTTTTAAAGTTTTCAGGATTAATAAAATGAGGGATTATTAATAATCGTTTTTTACTTACGTTATTTTGTAAACACTTATTATATAAATAATAGCTCAAACAGACTACGCCATCTAATTTTCTATCAATATATTTATACTGTATCTTATATGATATTTGCTTAAGGAACTTCCACCATTGCGGCTTTATTGTACTTATAGGGTAATCATCTGTTATTATTCTAAAAACCTTCTGTCCAGTCAATTTAGCTGCTAATAAAATAGGAATAATAAAATATGCATATTCTAATCCAAATAGTATGATATGATTTGACTTATCTCTATATTTTGATTTAAATACTGATATTGGAAAAATTATTATTAAAACTAATAGCTCAATGAGCTTGATTATTTCTAATTTAGGACGCCTTTTTAAAAAAACAAATTCATCTTTTACGCCAGTATCATTAAATTTATTTTCATACTTGTCCCCTCGAATCTTCCGTATAATAACCTTAACATTATTCTTTTTTAAACCAAGCGCCATTGAACGAACAAAACTTTCAGGTGCACCACCATAGGGAAATCCGGATGTTGTATAAATTGTTGTTGAATAACTCATAGTTAATTGCTTAATTAGTATTGCAAAGTATCAATTTGGGCACACGCTGAGGGTATTTTCAAAATTATTTAATGGTATAGATTTGTTATTCACAGTTTTTTGCTCATATGGA
>DAOWGM010000010.1 GCA_030637515.1 Bacteroidales bacterium | reverse complement strand
AACAGGAATATCGAAACCGAAACCATACATATAATTGTAAAGAGATTTCTTTAATCCAAAGCTAAATTGATCGTGATCGATCCCAGTTTTATCTTCAAATTGAATATCGTTATGAGCAAAAGTGATCTCCTTTGATTCAGGAACAATATTATAAACCGTAGGATTCTTTCCAACATCACTATGCGCGGTAAGAGCAAACTGATGCCAAAATCCGGATTGGATTAAATCCAATTCGAACATTTGCCGAACCATTTCGAGACTGTCCATTGTTTCTTGAATTGTTTGACTTGGAAAACCATACATAAGATATGTGTGAACCATTATACCTGCTTCGGTAAAATTATCTGTAACCTGAGCAACTTGTTCAACGCTTACTCCTTTTTGTATAAGCTTTAACAATCGATCTGATGCGACCTCTAAACCTCCTGAGATTGCAATACATCCTGATGCTTTCAATAAATTACAAAGATCCTTAGTAAAGCTTTTTTCGAATCGAATATTTGTCCACCAACTAATTTTTAATTTTCGTCGGATAATTTCAATTGCCAAAGCTTTCATGAGTGCTGGCGGTGCAGCTTCATCAACAAAATGAAAGTTCCTTTCACCTGTTTGTGAAATTAGCTGTTCTATTCTATCTGCCAGAAATTCAGCCGAATTTGGTTCATAGTCTTTTATGTAACTAAGTGTTGTATCGCAAAAAGCACATTTCCCCCAATAGCAGCCATGAGCCATAGTTAATTTATTCCATCGCCCATTACTCCACAAACTATGCATTGGATTAACTATCTCAATAACAGAAATATATCGATCAAGAAATAAATCAGTATAATCTGGAAAACCTAATTCAGATTGTTTATAATCTTCATTTTGGGAAGTATTATTATATTCTACTTTTCCGTTTTCCCTTATAAAAGTTCTTTTTAATAATCTCTGGTTTGTGTCTAAAACATCTGACAATATCAATTCCAAAGACAACTCTCCATCATCGAGCATTATGTAATCAAAGAAATCAAAAACCCGAGGATCAGAAACAGAACGCAACTCAGTTGTTGGAAATCCACCACCCATTGAAATTTTAATTTCAGGATAATTCTTTTTGATAAATTGAGCACAACGAAAAGCAGAGTATAAGTTTCCAGGAAAAGGCACAGAAATACCAACCAGCTTTGGTTGAACTTGTTTTAGCTTTTCATCCAGAATTTTTAAGCTGATAAAATCAATATACGATGGTTCTTTCTGTAGATGCTCATGCAATAGGTCAAAGCTATTAGCACTTCGTCCTAATCTTTCTGCATATCGGCTAAAACCAAAATTCTCGTCGATGCAATCAACAATAAAATCTGATAAATCTTCGAGATATAAAGTAGCTAAATGTTTTGCCTTATCCTGACCACTCGAATTCTCAAAAGCCCATTTCGTATCATCAAGTTGATTAAAACGTGAGGCTCGTGGCAAGAAATTTTCGCTACAAATCTGTCGTGCAAAGTTCTTATTCTTTCCTTGTAAAAAAGCAATTACATCATCAATGCTTTTTATATAATCATTTTTTAGAGTAAAAATCTTCTGTGAATTTTCTGAAATAATACTTTCCTTTTTAAAAGCAATATCAAACAAATCATGTAGACCTTTTTTTGAAAAAAGTTCCAGAATTACTTCTATCCCTAAATCCATTTGAAAAGAACTAATATTCTTTGTATTCAAAAACCCTTTTAAATAAGCGGTTGCCGGATAAGGTGTATTTAATTGTGTAAATGGAGGAGTAAGAAGAAAGATCTCTTTCATAAATACAAGTTAGATAAAAAAATAATATTAGCGTGATTTTTTCGGCTTGCCATACCATTTTTTCTGTTTATTGCTTCTAGCAGGCTTTGGTCTTGCATGACCATGACCTACATTTCTTTTTCCTTGTTGCTGTTTTGGTTTTGGCTCAGGATTATGATCCATTAAAGGAAAAGCATGGTCTTCTACTACTGTAATTGATTTTGAAATCAATTTTTCAATATCTTTCAAATACTCCTTTTCAGAAGCATCACAAAACGAAATTGCTGTTCCCTCTGCTCCTGCACGTCCTGTTCTGCCAATTCGGTGAACATATGTTTCAGCAATATTCGGTATTTCATAATTTATTACACAGCTTAAATCGTCAATATCAATACCGCGCGCTGCAATATCCGTAGCTACAAGAACACGAATCGTTTGATCTTTAAAATTCGTTAAGGCACGCTGTCTGGCATTTTGAGACTTATTACCATGTATTGCATCTGCTTTTATATTTTGCTTTGAAATAACTCTGGCAACCTTATCGGCACCGTATTTGGTTCTTGTAAATACTAATGCTGTTTTAATATTTTCATCTTTTAAAATATCTACCAATAATGCATTCTTTTTACCTTTATCAGTATAATAAACGAATTGTTTTATAATATCAACAGTCGATGAAACAGGAGCTACAGTTACCTCTGAAGGTTTATACAATATTGTACTTGCAAGTTTTACAATTGCAGGAGGCATGGTTGCCGAAAAGAAAAGTGATTGTCTTCTTTTAGGAAGAACCTGTAACATTCTTTTCACATCATGAATAAATCCCATATCGAGCATTCGGTCTGCCTCGTCGAGAACAAAGATCTCAATATCGCGCAAACTAATAAATCCTTGATTCATTAAATCCAATAATCGACCTGGTGTTGCAACTAAAATGTCTACTCCACCTTGAAGCGACGATGTTTGTTTATTTTGATTTACTCCTCCAAATATTACAGTACTGCGCAATCCAGTATGTCTTCCGTAAGCTTTAAAACTTTCGCCAATTTGAATGGCTAACTCACGAGTTGGTGTTACAATAAGGCTTCTAATTTTTCTTTTCTTATCGTAGGTTTTATTTCTACTTAATAATTGCAAGATAGGAATTGCAAATGCCGCAGTTTTTCCTGTTCCTGTTTGAGCACAACCAAGTAAATCGTTACCTTTTAAAATAATAGGGATAGATTGTTCTTGTATAGGTGTTGGTGTTACATATTCTTCTTCTTTTATTGCCTTTAAAATAGGATCAATAATGTTTAATGATTGAAATTGCATAAATGATTTTTGTATTGTAAAAAATTAAATTGTGTTTTGTTCGACAAGTTTACAAGCCTGTGTCTTTGGAGTGAAAGTTCTAATGCAGTAAATTGTTGATAATTAATGATGGCAAAGGTACTCTTTATTTTTTAAAAACCTTTTTTATCGTTTGTGAGGCATAAAAATGTTTAGTACAAGCGAAAGGTGCTTGCGTTATTCGGGGTTGGATTACAAACTTTTTGGTAAGCCTTTGGATGTGTGCTGGGTCAGTGCAGGCTTACTAATGTGTTTGTAATAATTGGCTTTTAGTCTTGAGTTAGTTGTTTTATTGTTTCTGAAAATTGTGAATCTGTTTTTAGTATTTCTGAAAAATAAATGACGTTTGTAGCTTTATCTGAAATCATTTTGATAGATTATAACCTAATAATTTCTTTATTTCTGATTCGTTTAAATTAGATTCTCGAAGAATTGTTTCTTTATCTGGATATGTTTCAAACAATAATTTATCCTTAGCTAAAAATTTATATGGCGAGTTAAAATATTCATTTTTATTTGGGTTATCTGATTGTCCTAAATTCAATCTTTTAGAATTAAATGTACTTTCCCAAGGCGTTTTCCCTTTAACTAATTCAAAATGATTACTTCCTTGAACTAATTGATTAAATATACTTTTAACTACTTTCGTTTTTGACAAAACTTTTTTATTGTCAATATCATAAAGTCCACGAATTAGGATTCCCCCAAAATCATTATTCTTCGTATTTCCAAGAGAAATGTCTATTCCGTAACGATGTAACTCAAAGTCGCCAAATGGTCTTGTATGTTTTATTCCTTTCGCGTAATCGTCTTTATGAAAGTTATGCCAATAATAAATTTCAATATCAATTAATGAGAATTTAGATTTATTTACAATTATTAGCCTATTTAAAATTAGTTCTTTTGCAATTAATTCTAATGATTCTATAATCTTCTCTTTTGATGTTTTATTAATTTGTAAATTCTTCATTTGATTTATAGTTAAGTAATTACTTTATGAAATTAGCTAAAATAATTGACAAACAATATTCAGTGGGAAATTTAAGCACGTTTGCAAAGCAAACGTGCTTAAATTTAAAATCCCAAATTGACGTTAGGCAAAAGCGGGCTGGCAAACTAATTTGCTTGCTTGTCAGCAAACCACCAACTTAGCGCAGCGGACTCACGAACGAAGAGAGTTAACGCCCGTATACTTGCATACATTTTGAACGCCAGTTAGCATTTGTGCCTTTAAAATATTATTTCCAGAGCTTACCTTTCTTTACTGCATTGTAATAATAACAACCTGAATTATCGTTATTAAAGTTATACCAACGATGTTTTGGCATCAACTTCTTCGAGTCCCTACCTTTTGGGGCAATGCTAAGATCAATAAGAAACCACGTTAGTCTGTTTCGAATTTTTAATAAAAATATTAAATAGAAGATTAAAAAATTAATCAATATCTAATCGGTTTAGTATCTTTATACTTATAAATTAAGATGATATAAAATTATGGAGGCTCTAGAAATTATAAATACGGTTGGAATATTAGTAATAGGGGTTTATTCAATATTAATGACAAGAAGAATTGAATTACTAAAAAGTAAATTGGATGTATCAACTACCTCTGAAAAATGGTTGATTTCAGAGCAAAATAAAGCACTTATTGAATTATCAAAGAAGTATTTTGATATAATAGATAAATTTTACACTTTCCCAGACTATAATGATGATATTAGTGATTTCATAAATAGGGATGGTCCTGATATTGAAAATGTATTAAATATCGGTCAATCGAATGTTGCATTTATCCGAATTTTATTCAATGATGATGAATTATTAAAAGCAATAATGCGTTATGTTGATGTAATGATGTATGTTGCGAGTGAAAGGAAGGCGGTTCTTGCAGAATTAAAAATTAAGAAAAAAACTCAAATTCCTGGAGATGATTATAAAAAAATAGAGCAAATTAACGAGTTTGCAGAAATATTTGGTAAATATTTGAATTTTTGCACAGAAAAATTATATACAACTGAATGGGAAGATTACATTAGGATAGTACAAAAACACTTATTGAGATCACGATAATAACCATTAATGAATGAAGGAGTGCAGAGTATAATATAAATCTAATTCTCTGCAAATTTGATTTATCTCAAGTTCATTATTCCCTTCATATTGAAATAAAAACATAGATTTCTTTTCTAAAATTGAGATAAATAAATGTGAATGACTTCCTTTAATACTGTCAATCTTTGGTTTATTTATTTGTCTCTTTGGTACTGTAAACTGTTTCATAACTATAAAAATTAAATAATTCTAAATATACTAACTTGATTTGTATATTAATCTTAAGTGAAAGAAAAAGGAAAGAAAAAAACCATCTTTTGATTTTAATATATTATGTTAATAAAAAATGAAAAGACCGTAAAAATCAAAATCAGAAATAATACTTTTAAAGTATCTATTAATCGCTTCGTTAATTTCTTTCAAAAATGTCATAATTAGCTTTTAATTCAATATGTATACTCCTTGAACGTTGGAGGATGAAATGCTTGCTAACGATCCTTGAATACAAGCCTGTACGGGATTTTCGCCTTGTTTCATTGTCCCCCGTTGAACAACTTTACTAAGTTAAAACTTAGTCAGCGAACTACAAAACCCCGCATTAAATTTGAACGCGTGTTAGTTGCAGTAATTATTCTTCCTTATCTTTGAAAAATAACTCAGTTGCATGCATATAATTGTTTAAAAAATATATTATTGTATTTCGTTCATCAGAAATAGCATAGTTCCAACTTAATCCTTCGGGAGCATTCGCTTTCAAGTTATTCAAAAATGTTTCATTAAGTATATTATATGCTGAATTTCCAAAAAGATAATAATTCAATTTCTTGTCTTTTAATTTATCAAATGCTTTTTCAGAATAAGCTCTTTCCTGCATTAAACTTAAGTCAGGAACATCAGATATATATCCATTAAATAAATATGGGTACTCAATCATCATAAAACTGCTAATCAAGCCAGATTGAGAACCTTGTCCCCAAATTATTGTTTTCGTTATATTATACTTGGATTGAAGATAGGGTAATAATTCTTTTTCAAAGAATTTCGAAAGATTATCCATTTTACTTTCTATGTTTTCATTATCGAAGTCTGCATATTTATATTGTGGAAATCCCACTACTATACAGCTTGGTATACTTTTTTCATAAGCCATTAATTCAGTGCAAGCAGAAAATGCTTTAAAAGATGTATTTGCATCTAATAACAGTACTAAGGGAAATTCTTTACCAGAATCATAGTTGAAAGGGTAATGAACAAAAAGTTTCACACTGTCATTTAAATTCTGAGAATTAATAGTAATTGTAAATCCAAGCTTTGTTTGAGGAGAATCACCAATATTCTGACCAATTAGACTTATTGAGAAAAAGATTGAAATGAATAAGGTTGAGAGCAGTTTTTTCATGTTTTTTTAATTTATTATCATATAGCACGGAAATTATTGCAGCTAACTTGTTTATACGAATACAATTTGTTGCATGAAGTTAGCAAAAAAATAAACAAAAATGCAAAAGACTCCAAATTGCTGGTAAAACACTGTTGCAAATTGGGTTTGATTACAAACTTTTTGTTAGTGTGATTGGACAGTGCGGCTTAACAATGTGTTTGTAATTAGATTGCAGAATTCCTTTTAGTTCTATCCTTTTTTTTGATTTTATCTAAAAAGAAATAACTATAGGGTTTATTATTTAAAACACTTATTGCATTCATAATTGAAAAGAATACTGTGCCAATTGCTCCAGCATAAAACATATAAGGCATACCAAGCTTATAATACTGAATAAACCCACCTAAAAATACTAACCACATAAAAATTTGAAAACTTATAACTACCTTAAAGTGTTCTGTTATATTCTCTACTTTATTCTTATTATAACTCCAAATCAAAATGGTAGGGATAAGAATAAGAAATATACCGCTTAAATGGACTAAACCTAATATTATGTCATTTTTTGACTTTTTTTCTTTATCCACTTTAGATTCATCTTCAACGAACAAACTAAAATCTACATCCAGCGCTTTTGCAATCATTTGAAGTGAATATGCACGCGGATCTACTTCCCCGTATTCAATTCGTTGAATGGTTCTTGCACTTAATTCCGTTTTTTCAGCTAACTCTTCTTGTGTTAAGCCTTTTTTAATCCTTAATTCTTTAATTACTAATCCTATTTTCATCTTTTTTTTCTTCAAATTTCACTATAATTTAGCTTACAATCCAACTACAAAAAAGCGACATTTACACGACATTCATAAAATACAGTGTCATATAGAATCTTGTCTACTTGTATATACCAGTACAATTTGTTGCATGAAGTTAGCAAAAAAATATTTATATTAGACCAACGGAATGATTAAAAATAATTTGCCTGAGTATTCTGAAGAATTAATTAATATTTCAAGTTGTAAATAGAATAATTAATTAAATATTACAAAGTTAAATTGATTATTATGTCAAACATAGAAAATAAAAAAACAGTTGTTGTTACTGGTATAGGAGTATTTACTTCCATTGGTTGCAATCGGTTTGAATTCTGGAATTCACTGATTGCTGGAAAGTCAGGTGTAAACAGAATTCATGCCTTCGATCCCACGGGTCACAAGAGTCAAATTGCGTCAGAAATTCTAATGTATAATCCCGAGGATTATTTCGATCGAAAAGAATCACGCAAAATGGCTCGTGTTTCGCAACTTGCATCGAGTGCAGCCATTGAGGCAGTTAAAGATGCTGGATTGGATTTGAATAATGAAGACAGAACTCGAATAGGATGTGTAATTGGATCTGCTGCAGGAGATTATACATTTTTGGAAGAGTCACATATTCGTTTTTTAGAAAGGGGCCCGGGCTCGGTTAATCCAATTACTGTACCAAGAGTAATTCCTAATATGCCGGTATGCAACGCTGCAAACGTACTAGGTATTCATGGCCCAAATTTGGGTGTTTCTGCAGCATGTACAACAGGAACACATTCCATTGGCATGGCCTTAGGCTTATTACGAGGTGGTGCAGCGGATGTAATATTGGCAGGTGGAGCAGAATCTACGATCACACCCTTTGTTCTCGACGCCTATTCAAGCATGGGCGTTCTTTCGTCATTTAACGATAAACCCACATTGGCAAGTCGTCCGTTCGATTTAAATCGCGATGGTTTT
>DAOWGM010000171.1 GCA_030637515.1 Bacteroidales bacterium | reverse complement strand
GTATCATCAGGAACAGGAAGAAAAACTTGAACAAGAGCACAAACTCTAACCTGCATAATCAAAGTAATTAGATCTTTATTCAAATAATTACATCTAAAAAATTATCAAAAAAAAACATCCCGGCCCCCCGGGATGCTAACACTCTAATTTATTAACCTTGCTATTATGATGAAGTGAAATAATAGCCACATTTATTCAATGCAAATATATGACATAATTTAATACGAAAGGTTTAAAATCAATTAAAAAAAGTCTAATATGAGGTTTTTTAATACTTTTTAACATTTAAAAAGAAAAAACCACCCTTTTTATTAATATCCAATTACCCATAGAACTTTTTGCTCCTCAATACATTTATCAGCAATTTCAATAAGTCCTTTATTTACAGTTATTAATTTATTTAAGTAGAAGCTCCAATTCTCTTTCCATTTACTATCTTCTACTGTAAGTTCATCCACGAATTCTTGTCCTAAAAAAACCTGTTCTAAATGGTTTTCAAAATCTTCATAACTTTTTATATTCTCAAATGCCTCTAATTTGTTGTTCAACTCATTTCGTAAAGGAACAATTTTACGTGAATTATATTTTGTTGCACCAAAAAATTCATACAATTTATTCGCGTTCTCAAAACAATTTGCAAACAAATTAAATACTTCACTTTCAATATATTTTGATTCGGAATCGCCTTTTATATAATTATCATTATCGCCAGTTGTATTTATTTCGACAATGTTTAAATATTCGGAACTAAATAATTCAATTCTCATATCTTATAAGGTATTTACTCATTAACGTGCTTCTAAATTTATTAATTATATTGGATAACAACAAAATTTATTTTAAACAAATATTAAACATTAAACATTTCAACTTATTATCTTTATCGGAAATTACATTTTCTATGACAGGAACATTGATAAATGCAGGTGCTATTATACTTGGAAGCATTATCGGCATCGGGCTAAACACAAGGCTTCCAGAAAGATTTATCAAGATTGTTTTTCAATCAATTGGTTTGTTTACCTTATTTATTGGAGTTTTTATGGCATTGAAAACAAATAATATGTTTTTAATGGTTATGAGCATTGTAAGCGGAAGTATTATTGGAGAGTGGATTAACATTGATAAGTATATTAATGGCTTTGGAGATAAATTAAAGCATAAATTTAAATCAGATAACTCAAAATTTTCTGAAGGACTTGTAACTGCATTTCTATTATTTTGTATGGGCTCTGTAACAATTTTAGGAGCTATAGAAGAAGGATTGGGTGGCGAACCTAATTTACTTTTAGCAAAATCAGTTTTAGATGGAGTTTCATCAATAGCACTGGCTGCAGCACTTGGTTATGGTGTAGCCTTTTCTGTTATTCCTTTGCTAATATATCAAGGAGGTTTAACTTTGCTGGCAACTCATTTTGGCGATTATTTTTCAGAAAATATAATTAATGAGCTTACTGGAGTTGGAGGACTAATGCTTATAGGTTTAAGTTTAAATATTCTCGAAATAAAAAAGTTGAAAATTCTGAATATGATTCCTGCATTAGTAATAATAATTATATTGGTATATCTTTTTGGATAAATGAATCAAACTAATAACATACAAAATAAATTAAGTATATTATTTACAGAATGGTGTGGATTAGTACCCGAAACTATTCAGGAGCTTCCCCAATCGGGTTCGAACAGGAAATATTTTCGTTTACAAGAAAAGAACATTTCAGCAATTGGAGTATTTAATTCTAATTACGATGAAAATGTAGCTTTTATCAACTTCACAAAACAATTCTTAGAATCCAGAATTAATGTTCCTGAAATTTATTCAGAATATCTCGAAGAAAACATATATCTTATTCAGGATTTAGGCGACACACAGCTATTATCGTGGTTAATTTCAAATAGAACAGGAGACAGTTTCCCTCAGAAAGCTATTGAAATTTATAAAAAAGTAATTCAGGAATTAGTACGAATACAAATTGTTGCCGGACGCAATTTCGACTATTCCAAATGCTACCAACATATTAAGTTCGATGAAGAATCGATACAATTTGATTTGAATTATTTCAGGACAAACTATGTAGATGCACTGAAATTAAAGTATAACGAGAGTAAGCTTCAATCCGATTTCAATATCTTCTCTAAATATCTTTTAAAAGCTGACAATAACTATTTTATGTTTCGTGATTTTCAATCGCGCAATATAATGATGGTAAACGAAACTCCTTTCTTTATTGATTACCAAGGTGGACGAAAAGGAGCTTTACAGTATGATATAGTGTCTCTTTTATTTCAGGCTAAAGCCCAGATTCCTGAAGACGTAAAATTAATTCTGCTTGAGCATTATATAAAAATAGCATCTTTATTTATCCCTATTAATAGAGATGAATTTATTGAGTTTTACTTTGGTTATGCTTTAATAAGAGTTTTACAAACTTTAGGAGCGTACGGTTTACGTGGTCTTATTGAAAATAAGAGTCATTTTATTGAAAGTATTCCTATGGCAATAAGCAATTTAGTATATTTAAAAGATAAAGTTAGAATCCTAAATCAACTTGATGAATTAAAACAAATTATAGATCAAATTATACATACAGAAATAAAAACTAATGGATAATAATTTAACAGTTAACATAAATAGTTTTTCATATAAAAGAGCTTTACCCGAAGATAACTCAGGAAATGGCGGTGGATTTATTTTTGACTGTAGAGCAATACATAATCCTGGCAGATATGAGCAGTATAAAAAACTAACGGGAAAGGACAAAGAAGTAATACAGTTTTTGAAGAACGAACCTGAAATGCAGGAATTTTTAGATCACATTTTTGCAATAGCAGATCAATCGGTAAGTAAATATATTGAAAGACAATTTTCGAACCTAATGATTAGCTTTGGATGTACAGGAGGTCAGCACCGATCTGTATATTGTGCCGAGAATCTTGCAAAGTATCTTAAAGACAAATACAATAATAATATTATTGTTCATCATATTGAGCAGGAAATATTAAAAAAAGAACGTTCATGAAAGCAATGATTTTTGCGGCAGGCAAAGGAACGCGTTTAAAACCATTAACTGATAATACACCAAAAGCTTTGGTTAAAGTTAATGGTACGCCAATGCTCGAAATCATAATAAAAAAACTCATAAAATCAGGTGTAAACGAAATTATTATAAACGTTCATTACCTTGCAGATCAAATAATTGATTTTTTAAAATTGAACAATAATTTTGGTGTTAGAATTGAAATCTCACACGAAAAAGAAGAATTATTGGATACCGGAGGTGGTTTAAAAAAAGCCTCATGGTTTTTCGATGACAATGAACCTTTTATACTACATAATGTTGATGTAATTAGCAACATTAATTTAAAAGGGATGATTGACTTTCACAATAAAAACAAAGCACTTGCTACATTAGCTGTTAGAAAAAGAACATCAAGCAGATATTTCATTTTTAATGACAAACAAGAATTATCGGGTTGGGAAAATAAAAAGACCTCAGAAAGAATAATATCAAGATCTTCAGAAGAATACACATCTTTAGCGTTTAGTGGAATTCACGTTATCAGCCCTGCTCTTTTTAATTACATTAAAAGAGAAGGCAAATTTCCAATAGTGCAAACTTACCTTGAACTTTCAAAAAATAGTCCAATAATTGGATATCAACATGACGAAAATTATTGGTTTGATATTGGTAGTTCTGAAAAATTAGATGTTGTAGAAAAATATTTTAATTCAATTTAGATGATATATATCATCGTTTATTTTTCATCAATTTAGAACAAAAATGCAAATTAAACGTATTGCTAAGTTATTAAAGAAATAATACTTCATAATTAAAAAAAATTAATAACATAAAAACTCAATTGCATGACTCACCGTTATGATTATCTGAATGATAAAATTAAAGATCCATTTGATAGAGTAAGACAACCATTTAAGCGATTCTTAGAAATAGAATCAGCAGGAGGGATATTATTAATTTTAGCAACAATTTTAGCACTAATCGTTGCTAACTCCGGTTGGGCTAGTTCATATGAATCTTTATGGAAAGAAAATTTCACATTAGGATCTGAACATTTTAACTTAACAAAACCAATTATCCTATGGATAAATGACGGTTTAATGGCAATATTCTTCTTCCTTGTAGGATTAGAAATCAAAAGAGAATTACTTGTTGGAGAACTTTCATCACCAAAAAAAGCTGCGTTACCAATTATTGCTGCATTGGGTGGAATGCTTGTTCCAGCAGGTCTATTCATATTATTCATTGGAGATGGTTTAGGAAAGGAAGGTTGGGGTATTCCTATGGCCACAGATATTGCCTTTTCTCTGGGTATTTTAAGTTTATTAGGCAAACGTGTTCCATTAGCTTTAAAAGTATTCTTGGTTGCATTTGCCATTGTCGATGATATTGGAGCAATTATAGTAATTGCAGTATTTTACAGTGCAGAAATACATTGGAGTTTATTATTCATTGCTATTGGGTTACTTGCTGTTCTATTTTTATTAAATAGATTAAGAATAAGATATATTCCTTTTTACATGATTATTGGCTGGATAATTTGGTTTTTATTCCTAAAATCGGGAATACATCCAACTATTGCCGGAGTTTTAATTGCATTTTCAATACCTTCTGCACGTAAAATTGATTTAGAAGATTTTACATTTAGAATGAAACGGAATCTTATCGATTTTGAAAATGATCCCTGCACTGATGATGTTGCTCTGCAGCATTCGCAACTTGCTTCAATAGATAATATGCAATCGCAGATTTTTAAAATACAAAGCCCTTTACAGCAATTAGAACATAATTTGCATGGATTTGTAACCTACATTGTAATGCCATTATTTGCTTTTGCTAATGCAGGAGTTGTACTTAAGGGTACAGGTCTTGATTCTTTAAATACATTAACATTAGGTATTAGTGGAAGTTTAATTTTTGGTAAAATAATAGGTATATTATTATTCTCCTACTTAACTGTTAAATTGGGCTTATCTGCTTTACCTAATAGTATTAATTGGAAACATATTCTCGGGGCAGCAATGTTAGGAGGTATTGGGTTTACCATGTCTTTATTTATAAGCAATTTAGCCTACGAAAACATTGGTATTTTAAAAGGTATTGCAGAGAATCAAGCTAAACTTGGAATTTTAATGGGATCGCTAATAGCAGCATTATTAGGATATGTTTATTTGAAATTTATACTTCCTAAAGAATAATATTTAACTAAATATAATAATAACTGCCTTGAAATTGTTCAAGGCGGTTATTAAAATTCTTTTATCGATTTTGGCTATTATAAAGTTTTAATTTTTTAAACACATATATATTCATGATTAATTATTCTATTAATCAGGTTATTGAATATATTTTATTAGATTATTAAGTACTTTAAAGGAAAATATGTATTTTAGTAATAAAAATATTAATCTATCCTGTTAATTAACTAATAAGCTAATGATTAATTTCGAAAAATATATTTTAAAATCTTTAGTCTTAACTTTTGCTTCGTTTTTTTTCATTTCCTCTCTAACAAAGGCTCAATCATACCAACGATACGAAACAGTTCTTGCTTATATATTATATCAATTCCCAAATCATATTACTTGGGAAAACGAACAACAATATGATGATTTTCATTTTCATATCATTTCAGAAAACAAACAACTAATTCAAGACTTACTAGAAGTTTCAGAATCACATAAAATTAAAAATAAACCTATAAGACTATCAATCAGCTCAAAATTAGATTTTGATTATTCTGATGTTAGGGCAATTTTCATATCAAGTGATAAAAATGATCTCTACTTAAATGTATTTAAGGAAATAGAAGGAAAACAAATAATACTAATTAGCAATTCATATAAGGATCAAAAATTTGTAATGATAAATGTATATGATTCTGAAACAGACAAACTTGTTTTTGAAATCAATAAAACAAATATCACAAATCAAAATTTAAATATTAGCGATGAAATTTTATTACTAGGGGGAAACCTTATTGATGTTGCAGGATTATATAGAGAATCGCAGCAAAACTTAAGGAGCATGGAAAAAACTCTTTATAGATACAATGAAATTTCAGATTCTTTAAGTAATCAAATTGAGATAATAAATAATCAAATTGAAAAACAAAGAAGCAAGATTCAAGGTCAAAATGAATTAATAAACAACCAAAAAATAGAATTAAATAAACAATTAGCTGAAATTAAAACTCAAAAAAAGCTAGTTAGTAATCAGAAAAGAACTCTTAAATTTCAACAAGATTCCATCAAATATCAATCCCAATTATTATCTATAACTAAAAAACAATTACGCAATCAGAATAATGAAATAAAAAAAGGGAATGAAGTTTTAAAGAAACAACAGTTCGCATTAAACAGAATGGACTCTGAAATACAAAATAAAATTAAAATTTTAGGACAACAGAATATAACTATTAACAGACAAAGACAGGTTTTAGTTTTATTTATTATAATTATTGCCTTAGTTTTTGCTTTAACCTTTTTAATTTTCAGAGCCTACAAGAACAATAGAAGAAAAAATGCTATTTTAAATCTCCAGAAAGAAGAAATTGAGGAAATTAATAAAAAGATAAAATTATCTAATGAAGAATTATTTCAAAAAAACGAAGAAATTTCGGTTACTCTTGAAAAACTAAAAGAAACACAAACCCAGCTAATACAATCTGAGAAGATGGCTTCATTAGGAGTATTAACTGCTGGTATAGCTCACGAAATCAACAACCCAATAAATTTTGTTTACACAGGTATTTATACATTAAAAAAAGATCTTGATGATATATCGCATATACTTGAAGAAATAAAAAAGCTTACCCCAAATATTGAAAATCAGGAAGAATTCATATTAAAAATTAACGAACTTAAAGAAAAATACTACTTTACAGAAGCTTATGATGCAATTCAGCAGACAATTGGACATATTGCACTTGGAGCCGAACGAACAACTATGATTATAAAAGGATTAAGGAACTTTTCAAGAATGGAAAAGGAAGATTGGCAACTATCAAATACTCATAACAATATAGATGATGCTTTAATTTTATTAAAGAGTAAATATAAACATCATATTAAAATAACAAAGCAATATTATCCTTTTTTACCAGAAATAGAGTGTTACCCAGGTAAAATTAATCAAGCTATTTTAAACATTTTAACAAATGCTATAGATGCAATTAATGAAGAGGGAGAAATCATTATTCATACAAAGTTATTGTCTGACAAAATATCGATTTCAATTAAAGACACAGGTATCGGAATAAATGAGAATAATATATCAAAAATATTTGATCCTTTTTTTACTAC
>DAOWGM010000074.1 GCA_030637515.1 Bacteroidales bacterium | reverse complement strand
TATTGCCGGTGATCTTGTCCCAAAAGAAATTATAACTATCCCTGTATTAATTGAAAATACAGTTTTAGCACTTATTTCTCTTGTAAATATATATAAATTCAGTAACGAATCTTATGAGGCCTTAAAACAATCATGGCAGGCTATTAATAATTCATATTCGAGTTTATTGTCAAATGAGCGAACCCGGATTTTAGCTGAGAGTTTAACAAAAACTAATCAGCAACTCGAAGCTCAGTCGGAAGAATTACAAGAGCAGTCAGAAGAGCTACAGGAACAGTCCGATGAATTGCAACGTAGTTCAGAAGAACTACAGGAACAGAACATTGAACTGGAGGTTCAAAGAAATCAGGTGCAAGAGGCAAGCCGACTAAAAAGCGAGTTTCTTTCCAATATGAGTCATGAGTTGCGAACACCACTAAATTCAATTAATGCCCTTTCGCAAGTATTAATTATGCAGGCAAAAAATAAACTGAGCGATGATGAAAATAATTACCTTGAGATAATAGAACGTAATGGTAAACAGCTTTTATCACTTATAAACGATATTCTTGACTTGTCGAAAATTGAAGCCGGTAAAATGGATATATTACCACAAGCCGTTTCAATTGATTCTCTTCTTACTGTTATCAAAGAAAATGTTCAAACCCTGGCTGAGAATAAAGGGATTTCAATTAATCTAAATCTTGCCGATAATTTGCCAAAAGTTGAAACGGACGAATTAAAGATAAATCAGGTTTTGTTAAATATTATTAGCAATGCCGTTAAATTTACTGAAAAAGGATCTGTAACTATTTCTGCCACTCAAGAAAAGGAATATATATATATCAATGTAAAGGATACAGGAATTGGTGTTTCAGAAAAAATGCTTCCTCATATTTTTGATGAATTTAGACAAGCCGATGGTTCTTCTTCGCGACAGTACGAAGGAACCGGTTTAGGACTTACCATAGCAAATAAATTGATAACGGTACTTGGTGGTGATATTAAAGTTAAAAGTAAATTAGGAAAAGGGTCCGTTTTTACAATTACGGTTCCTGTTAAATGGCATCAGGGTATCCTTGGTGACAAAGTATTTAGCTCTGATAAGACCTCTTCTCAATTTGCAGAAAATACAATTCTGGTTGTTGATGATGATCCTGAAATAGTTAAAGGCATTTCTGAATATCTTAATGAAAACGGATACAAAACAATTATAGCAACATCTGGAGAAGAAGCACTTGAGTTGGCCGAAAAATATCAGCCTTTTGCTATTACATTGGATGTTATTATGCCCGAAATGGATGGATGGGAAGTATTACAAAAATTAAAAACAAATACTAAAACAAAAAATATACCGGTAATTGTAGTTACGGTTTCAGATGATAAAGATACCGGATTTGCGTTGGGTGCCGTAGGATATATTAATAAACCGGTAGATAAAAATTTGTTAATATCAGAAATCAAAAAACTAAATAAAACTCCCGATTCTGTAATGATAGTTGATGATAATGATTTTGAACTTAAATTGATGGCCGAAATTATCGAAGCGGAAAATATAAATACCATTTTGGCACACGGTGGTAAAGAAAGTATTAAACTTTTGGAAGAAAAGGTCCCTGATATTCTTGTTTTAGACCTGATGATGCCTGATATGGACGGATTTCAGGTATTGGAAAAAATCAGAAAAAGCCCGAAAACTAAAAATTTACCTGTAGTTATTGTTACGGCAAAAGATATTACACAAGAAGATAAAATAAAACTTAGCGGAAAAATTTCGTCCTTAATAGCAAAAAGCGATACTACTCCACAGGATTTATTTAAAGAAATAAAACGGATAATTAAAGAACTGGAAAAATCCCAAAAAGATAGTGCTTCTGCAAAAAACACTCATGGAACCAGTATTCTTTTAGTTGAAGATAATAAAGATGCTATAATACAGATGAAATCTATTCTTGAAAGAGAAGATTTCATAGTGGATGTGGCAAACGGTGGACAAGAAGCTCTTGATTATATTAATCATACTATTCCTGATGGAATTATATTGGATTTAATGATGCCTGAAGTTAATGGTTTTGAGGTGTTGGATAAAATCAGAAGTGCCGAATCAACTAAAAATATTCCTATTTTAATTCTTACAGCAAAAGACCTTACACGTGAAGATTTATCTAAACTAAATACTAATAATATTAAGCAATTAATTCAAAAAGGGAATATTGATATTAATGGTTTACTTACTAATGTTAGACTTATGCTTGGAAACGAACATAAAATATTGGAAGAGGATAAAAAGGTGAAGAAAAGTTTTGGCAAAGAAAATGAAAAAATGAGAGAGGGTGAAAATGAGATCCCAATAACTATCGGGATGAGAAAGGAAGATGTTGAGAAAGAGAGAACTGATCAGAAAAAAGATCCTGATTTACCAAATGTATTAATAGTAGAAGATAACCCGGATAATATGACAACCATTAAAGCCATATTGCAAAATAAATACAATATTACTGAAGCGTTTGATGGTGAGCAGGGATTAGAATTAGTGCAATCACAAATTCCTGATATGATACTTCTTGATATGTCGCTCCCGAAAATGGACGGCGAAGAAATTGTTAAAATTCTAAAAGGAAATAAAGAAACCGAAAAGATTCCGGTAATAGCAGTTACTGCCAGGGTAATGAAAGGTGATGAAGAAAATTTTTTGAAGGCCGGATGTGACGATTTTGTTGCGAAACCTATTGAACCAAATGAATTGAACGAAAAAATTAATAAATTATTAAATAAATAGCTAATAGTTTAAAGTTAAAAGTTTGAGGTTAAAAGTCTAAGGTAAAGAAAACGACGTGAAACCTAACTCTTGAAACTTAAAACTTGAAATCTGAAACCTGAAATTTGAAATCATGAAAACAATTCTCGCAATCGACGATCAGCAAGATAACCTTACAACCATTAAGGCAGTAATAAAAAGCCAAATGATGGATTGTGAAGTTCTGACTGCTTTGTCGGGAAAAGAGGGGATAGAAATTGCCATAAAAGAACAACCCGATACTATTCTTTTGGATATAATAATGCCTCAAATGGATGGTTACGAAACTTGTAAAAGGCTTAAGGAAGATGAATTGACAAAACATATTCCTGTGGTAATGATAACGGCAATAAAAACTGATACTGAAAGCCGTGTTAAAGGTCTGAATATCGGTGCAGATGCATTTTTGTCCAAGCCAATTAATCCTGTTGAGCTTACTGCACAGGTAAAGGTAATGCTACGCATAAAAGAAGCTGAGGATAAATTGCGTATTGAAAAGGAATTGTTAGATAAAAAGGTTAAAAAAAGAACAAAAGACTTAAGAGCGAGCGAAGAAAAACTACGTAATATTTTTGAGAATAGTACGAACCTATTTTATTCTCATACTCCTGATCATATAATTACGTACATTAGTCCGCAAACGAAAGATCTTCTTGGATATACCCAAGAAGAAGCATTAATTAAATGGACAGAACTTACTTCTGAAAATCCTATAAATGAGATTGGATTTGAACATACCATTAATGCAATAAAAACAGGTAAACCGCAACCACCTTATGAACTCGAATTAGTGCATAAAAGCGGGAAGAAAGTTTGGGTAGAAACTCGTGAAGCACCTGTAGCTAAGGACGGAAAAACAGTTTCAATCGTAGGTGCATTAACCGATATCACCGAACGCAAGCAGGCTGATCAAATCCAAAAAGTATTGTATAATATTTCCAATGCTGTTAGTATTACTGACAATCTTGAGAATTTGATTTTTTGTATAAAAGAGGAACTGGAAACAATTATAGATACAACAAATTTCTATATTGCTCTTTACGATAAAAAAACAGATACGCTCACATTACCATTTTTTACTGATGAAAAAGATATGTTTACTTCTATTCCGGCTGGAAAGACATTAACCAAGTATGTAATTGAAACAAAAAAACCATTACTGGCAAATATCGATGTAAAGAAAAAACTTATTGAAGAAGGTCTGATAGAACATATTGGGAGTTTATCAAAAATATGGCTTGGCGTCCCACTTAAAATTAAAGGAGAAGTTACAGGTGTAATTGCTACGCAAAGTTATACTGATGAAAATGCCTATAATAAATCGGATATGAAAATGCTTGAATTTGTTGCAGACCAGATAAGTATTTCAATTAATCGGAAAAAAGCCGAGGAAAAACTTCAAAAATATCGTGATCATTTAGAAGAAGTAGTGGAAAAAAGAACAGCAGAGTTAAGTTTTGCTAATACAGAATTAGAAAAAGCAGCTGGTTTGAAAGATGAATTTCTGGCTAATATGAGTCATGAACTTAGAACCCCACTAAATGCAATACTTGGACTTTCTGAGGCATTACAAGAAGAAATTTATGGAAACCTTAATCATAAACAAACAAAAAAAATACACAACATTGAAGAAAGTGGCAGGCATTTACTTGATTTAATTAATGAAATACTTGATCTGGCAAAAATAGAAGCAGGGAAAATTGTTTTGGAATACAATGGAATATCTATTAAAGAATTATTGCAATCGAGTTTGAGATTTATTAAACAAACTGCTTTAAAGAAGAGAATTAAGGTATCGTCAAGTATTTCAGGTACAATTGAAACATTCCGGGCCGATGAAAAACGCATGAAACAAATCCTGGTGAATTTATTAAGTAATGCTGTGAAATTTACCCCGGATAAAGGACAAGTTGGTATAGAAGTATGCGTAAATGAAGAAAACCAAACCATTAGTTTTTTAGTTTGGGACACAGGTATTGGAATACCATCAAAATGCTTCGATAAATTATTTCAACCCTTTGTTCAAATAGATAGTTCACTTTCAAGACAATACGCAGGAACCGGACTTGGATTGGCCCTTGTAAATAATTTAACAAACCTGCACAATGGCTCAATAACTGTTGAAAGCCAGGAAGAAAAAGGTAGTAAATTCACTGTTACAATACCTATTAAGGAGTACGGCTATAAAGAATCTGATCAGTATCAGGTTGAAGATGAATCTGATGTTTTAATAGTGGAAGAGATTATAAAAGTAAAAAAAGAAGATCAAAAGCTTATTCTTCTTGCCGAAGATAATGAGATGAATATTATGACTATAAAAGATTACCTGGAAGTAAAACAATTCAGGGTAGCTGTAGCCCGTAATGGTAAAGATGCTGTAAAGATGGCACATGAAATAAATCCCGAATTAATTTTAATGGATATACAAATGCCCAAAATGAACGGACTGGATGCCATAAAAGAAATAAGAGCGACCAACATTTCAAGTGCCCCAATTATTGCATTAACAGCACTGGCAATGCCCAACGATAAAGAAAAATGCCTTAATGCCGGGGCTGATGAATATATGAAAAAACCGGTTGGTTTAAAAAATCTGATAAAAACAATAAATGACTTATTGGTGAATAAAACATAAGCTAGCAGTTCGCTTGACTGCCCTCAGGCAGGCTTGCAGCGAGTAACAATTATATTGCAACAGTGAACTTTAAAATAATTGAGAAAATTTAAAAGATATGAAAGAAATTTTTAAAATCCTAATTGTTGATGATAGAATTGAAGACAGAAGATTACTGCTAAAAAGATTTAAAAGAGTGGGTTATGATGTGAAGGAAGCAGAGAATGGTATGGAAGCACTTGAATTGACTTGGCTTTATAAGCCTGACTTAATAATCTCTGATGTACATATGCCCGAGATGGATGGTTTTCAGTTTTTGAGAGAGATTAAAAAGGACGATGAGCTTAAAAAGATACCTTTTGTTTTTTTCTCTGTTGTTTATAATAGTAATATAGATAAAAAACTTGCTCTTTCCTTAGGGGCAAATGCTTACATCGAAAAACCCCTTAAACCGGATTTACTTATTAAAAAAATAGAATCTTTAATACAAGAAATTAAATCAGGCAAAGAATCGGAATCGGTAGAATTGATTGAAAAAGAAGGAGAGTATCTAAGAAAATACTCATTTGTTGTTGCAAAAAAGCTTGAAGAAAAGATTAAAGAACTTGAAACAACAAATAAGAACCTCCAAAAGCAAATAAATGAGCGTATTAAGGCTGAAGAAACGCTTACAAAGCTTTCCACTGCAGTACAACAAAGTCCTTCAGTTATTGTTATCACTGATTTGAAAGGAAATTTGGAATATGTTAACCCAAAATTTACTGAGCTAACAGGATATAAGAGGGAGGAAGTAATAGGTAAAAACCCAAGAATTCTGAAATCCGGGGAGCAATCTGATAAATTTTATAAAGACTTGTGGAATACTATATCTTCTGGTAAAGAGTGGCATGGACGGTTGCATAATAAGAAAAAGAATGGGGAATTATTTTGGGAAGCTGCTTCTATTACATCAATTTTTGATAAGCAAGGAAAAATTACTAATTATATAAAAGTTGCTGAAGATATCACCGATAGGAAGAAAGCAGAGGAAAAGTTACTGATACATACCGCTATGATGGACAATGTGACGGAAGGAGTTTCCCTGATTGGCTTTAACGACCTTCTTATCAAGTGGACTAATGAAAAATTTACGAAAATGTTCGGTTATGATACATGGGAAATGATAGGAAAGCATGTTGATATTCTTAATCCGCCTACGGAAAGAACACCTGCCGAGATCCGAATGTCCATCGTGAACGCTTTAAAGGAAACCGGGGAATGGAGTGGCGAGATCAAGAATATCAAACGTGACGGAACCCAATTCTGGTGCTACGTCATCGTTTCCCTTTTCGATCACCCGAAATATGGCAAGGTTGGAGTATCCGTTCATACCGACATTACCCAACACAAGCAGGCGGAGGAGGCGCTGAAAGAGTCTGAAATCCGCTACCGCTCCATATTTGAATCTGCAAATGATGCTATTTTACTGATGAATGGCAAGATGTTTATTGACTGTAATCAAAAAACTCTCGAAATGTATGGATGCAAAAGGGACGAAATTATAGGCCACACACCTATCGAGTTTTCTCCTATTGTTCAACCCGATGGAAGAAAATCCATTGAAAAAGCAATTGAAAAAATCAGTGCAACTATGGATGGGAATCCTCAGTTTTTTGAATGGCAGCACAAAAAACTTAACGGCACTTTGTTTGATGCCGAAGTCAGTCTGAACTTGGTTGAGCTTTCTGCAGGCTCACATGCTCAGGCAATTGTACGCGACATTACCGAACGTAAGAATGTGGAAGAAGCGCTACGAGAGAGTGAAGAATTAAATAGGTCTATTACACAATCAGCTGCTGATGCCATAATCTCTACCAATTCTGACGGAACTATTTTAACGTGGAATAATTCCGCAGAAAAAATCTTCGGGTATACTATGTCTGAAATAGTAAATAAAAACCTTTCAGAAATAATGCCCTCCCAATATTTAACCGGTCATCGATCAAATTTAAAAAGATTAAAAAATGGAGACAAGATGAGGTTAATAGGGAAAAATATTGAAATAACAGCCCTTCGGAAAGATGGTACAGAATTTCCAGTTGAGCTGTCTTTATCAAGTTGGGAGATAAATAATCAAAAATATTTTACTGGGATTGTTCGTGACATTACTGAACGACTGTTAGTTGAACAGTCAAAAAGGCTGGCGAAGGAGACACTCCGGAAAAATGAGGTCAGATACCGCTCTTTAATCGAACACTCCAATGATGCTATTTATTTGTTGTACAACCGCAAATTTAAAATAATTAATAATACGTTTCTTCAAATGTTTGGATATACCAAGAAAGAATTGAACAATCCGGACTTTGATTTTTTACAATTAGTGACTCCTAAAAG
>DAOWGM010000108.1 GCA_030637515.1 Bacteroidales bacterium | reverse complement strand
TATGTTTTCCCGAATATTAATTGGGAATTTCTGGTTAAGCTGGATAATTTTTCAGGCTATGGAACAGTCCCTTTATTTGCACTTTTCTTTTATAGTCTGTTTAAAGTCGATTTCCCTAAAACAATGAAAAATATAATAGTTGTATTAGGAGCTATAATTGCTTTGCTAGTATTTACTACTCCGGCAAATTTCTATGGTAAGTTTCGAATGATTTTTGAAATATATGTATTAATATTTGGTCTTTACCTTACTTTCGGAGTACTTCTTAAATCAGCAATTCGAAGAAGACCGACAGCACTTTTCACGTTTTTAGGAATGTTTATTTTATATGCTACAGCTATAAATGATGTATTAAGCAGTATGGGATTAATTCAAAGTGCATATGTTGCACCGTTTGGATTATTGGCGTTTATGTTTATTCAATCAATTACCATAACTGCTAAATCTGCAAAAGCTATTAGTGAAAACGAAAAGTTAGGAGATGAGTTAAGGCTTGAAAAGGAAAACCTTGAGAAGAATATTGCTGAACGAACTAATGAATTACAATTGCAGCACAATGAATTAATCAAACATCAGGAAAAGGAAGAAGAACAAGGTTGGATTAATAATGGTATAGCTCTGATAAACGATATTTTAGCTGATAATAAGAATGATTTTAAAACTTTAAGCTCAAAGGTTTTGTCTCAACTTATTAAATATGTAAAAGCTATTTCAGGTGTATTGTACATGGTAAATAAGGATGATAAGGATGATGTTTATTTTGAACTGATTGCCGATTATGGTTGCAGTAATGATATTAGAAAAGGAAAAGCCAAAATACATATAACAACAGGAACTTTTGGTGTTGCATATTCCGAAAACAGGTTAGTGGTTATTGATGATGTTCCTGAAAATTATTTTAAAATAGAATCGGGATTAGGTAATGCACAGCCCGAAGCTCTTTTGGTAATTCCATTAAGTATTGACGAAGAGGTATTTGGAATTATTGAAATAGCAAGCCTTAAAAAATTTACTGATATTGAAACTGAGTTTATTAAACGTATTGCTTTAAATATTGCAAATAATTTGAACAATATTAAAATGAACGAAAGCAATTCGCAATTAATTGAAAAGTTCGAGGAACAGGCTGTGCAGATGCAGGAAAAAGAAGAAGAAATGCGCCAAAACATTGAAGAAATGCAAACAATACGCGAACAATACGCAGAGCTCAAAAATAAAAACAAATAGCATAAGCTGCTATTTATTTACAAATTATCATTTACCTCAAATTCGCAAGGCAGTTTTTGTCGATAAATAGTTTCTATTAATCTATAGGTAAACTATAAATTAATTTCACGTGGATAAAAGGGCTCGACTTAAATTCATTATTTGCTCTAATACGATCATCTCCAATATTAACTAAAGGAATACCTAAATTGATTTTATCATTCTCGGCAAAAAGCCCGTAATCTCTGGATAAAGAATATCCTACTCGTCCTTCAAAGAAGATATTATCCCACAAATGAATGTTTGAGAATAGCGATACATCAATGCTACGGCGATCTATATAAAAATCTTCGAAATCTGTTTCGTTAATTCGGTACGAAGTAGTAAGTCCAATAAAGTGTAATCCTGCCGAGAAATTTTCCGATGGCTGCATGTATATTTTTGCATAAACAGGAAGTAATCCTTTTATTTTTAATTTCGATGTAACATTCCAATCTAAATAAAAAACAGGAACGATGTATGTGCCAAAAAACTCTTGATTATATAAAACACCCACTCGCCAGGTATAATTTTCACTTTTCACTTTTTCGTACATTAAAATTCCTCCAAGTTGTAGCGATTTTGAAAACGAGGCATTAAAATCACTCATATAGCGTGGAGCAAAAAGAATTTGTAATGATTGTTTGGAATTAAACTTATGAATGTAACCGGTTCGTAGTATTATTCCATGCACATTAAAGTTTTCAATAGGATGTATATCTGTTGACAGATATTCATTATTCATTGCAAAATACTGGTAATCGATACTTGTATACCAAATAGATGAATCTTTAAGAACAATCGGAATACTTAAATTAGACATAAAAGCAGTCTCGTAATTTTCACTATTATTAATTGCAGTGGTTTGCATAAAATTGTAATTGCCCGACATAGAAAAAATATCAAAACGGTTTTGGGCAAATATTGATACAGATGAGCATAGGATTAAAATTGTGGCAATTAAATTTTTCATGTTTTGGTTATTTTGATTACGGTTATGTTATTAGAAACATTGTTTTAAAGATATATGATTTTTTTGATTTCCCAAAAAAAACTCTTCGAGTTAGCAGATTTATATATACTAATTATTTAAGATAAAATCATAAAATAAGTTAAATTGTATAATTTAATTGATATTTTTTCAACCAGAAATAATATCTTTCAACTCCATTTCGAAATTCATTGAATGTACAATTCTAAAATTACCTTGTAAAAGACATAAAATATTATAAATGAAAAAAATAACAATTCTAATTCTAATCTTTCTCTCAATTAAAGGAGTTCTTTCCGGGCAGGAAAATAATAAAATCTACAAAGTTCAAATAATCGATAGTCAGAGTTCTGAGCCTTTACCTTTTGCAACAATTCTAATAAATAAAAATAAGTACAAGGGTATGGTAACAAACCTTAATGGTTGGGCAGATCTGAATTTATCGCCAAAGGATAGCTGTTTACAAATAAGCTATGTTGGATACCAAAGCAAAATTATCAATAGAATTAATTTAACAAAAACAATAAAACTAAAGGCAATTGAAGTGGCTATTGCAGAAGTTGTGGTTTATTCAAGGGAAAATCCTGCTCATAGAATAATTAAAAAAGCTGTGGCCAACAGGAAAATTAATAATCCGGATAAAATTCCTGAATATGGTTGCAACGTTTATAATAAAAGTGTTTATGATTATATCTTTAAAGATGATTATCTGAAAGACACAAGTATTCAGAGTTTTGTGAATTTGTTTTGTGAAAATCATGTGTTATTATTGGAATCCGCAACAGAGCGTTTTTATAAAGCTCCTGATAAAACCTTTGAAAAAATTAAAAAAGTAAGGGCTTCCGGTTTTAAAGATCCTTCATTTGCCCCTCTTTCTACCGACGTTCAGCCCTTTCATTTTTACAAACCTTTGATAGAAATTTTCGATATAGCATACCTGAATCCTATAAGTCCGGGTAGTCACAGAAAATATTTCTTTTTAATTGAAGACACCTTATACAATCAAAACGACACGACTTTTATTATTTCATTCCAGCCCAAAAAGAAAACAAATTTTGAAGGATTAAAAGGGTTTGTGCATATCAATACCAACAGATATGCTATTGAAAATGTTGTTGCATCGCCGGCAGAAAAAAAGATAATGGGAATCTATATACAACAGAAATATGAATTTAAAAATAATTATTGGTTTCCGAAAGAATTAAAATCCGAGCTCAAATGGGAAAAATTATATAATCAAGGTTTGGGAATGAGTTTAAAATCTGAGAGTTATATCAAAGGCTTCAGGACTAATATCCCAGAAGACTCGGTAAAATACACAGAAGAAGTATTGGTTTTTGATAAACTGGCCACCAAAAATGCGAACATAGAAATGAATAAATACAGGAATACCGGTCTAAGTCTGAAAGAACAAAACACCTACACCACTATGGATAGTTTAGGTGAAAAAAATAATTTCGATTTTTGGCTGACAGTCGGAGAAAAAGTGGCTAAAGGGAAGTTCCCTGTTAAGAAATTCTATATCCCGCTGGATAAAATATATACTCGCAACGACTTTGAAGGGAGTAGACTAGGACTTGGATTATACACGGATGACAGACTGATTAACTGGCTTGAAACAGGTGGCTGGGGTGCATATGGTTTCAGAGACAAAGAATGGAAATATGGTGGTGATTTTACATTGTTTTTCGACAGAAAACACGAAACAGCTCTTAGTGTAGAATATAAATACGATGCAGTATTTCCGGGAAATCAGGATTTTGTGCGTAAAAAGAATTACATAGAGGGTTACTTCCTTGATCAGGCTGACTACTCGACTCAAATGAAAGCATCTTTTAAAACCCAAATCCGATATTTACAATTAAAATTTGATTTTTTAAATGATGATAGAAATCCACAATATAATTATTTCTTTTTATTGAATAATAACTGGGTTAAGCAATTTGAAGTAAGTGAGCTGGGAATTCAATTACGTTTTGCCTTTAAAGAGAAATACATGTGGCAGCTCAATCAGAAAATAGCTTTTGAAACCAAATGGCCTGTTTTAACAGTTGGCTATAAGAAAGGGCTTAAGAATTTTTATGGGGGCGAATTAGATTATGATAAGCTTTGGGCACAAATTGAATATTCGTACAATTTTGCAAGTTTAGGAAAAACAAATATTAGGCTTGAAGCTGGTAAGGTATGGGGAGAAGTTCCGTATTCATTTTTATTTGCAGGAGCAGGTGGCTGGGAAAGTTCGATGCCTGTATATGTTGAAAATCGTTTCAATACCATGTCTCCTAATACATTTGCCAACAACGAAATTGCGAATCTGTTCTTTTCTCATGATATTGGAACCCGTTTATTCAGCACTCCAAAATGGAAACCAAAAGTATTAATAACTCAGGCCATCGGATACGGATGGTTAAACAACAGGAATATTCATCAGGGCTTGGTATTAACAGATATGAGTAAAGGGTATTACGAAAGTGGATTGGTTGTTAACGATATTGTAAGGCTTAATGTAGTGAACTTTTTCTATTTAGGTGTTGGAGCAGGTGCTTTTTATAATTATGGTTACTACTCATTAAATGAGCAAAAAGATAATTTTAAGTTTAAATTAACAGTTAGTTTAAGTTTTTAAAACTGAGCAATAGAAATTCTACCAGATAATGTTAAAAACTGGGCGGTTAGTTATTGTACCGAAAGGGCAAAATTGGGCTGGTTACAAACTTTTTGGTAAGCCTTTGGCTGTGTGTTTGGACAGTTTGAATTTGCTAATGTGTTTGTAATAAGGTTTTGGGCATTAGTTTCTTACAATTACTCCTAATGCTTCTAATAGTTGAATATTATCTTCCAACGCAATACTGCATAGAATTCGCTCATCCAATCATCTATTTTAGCAAAAGAAGCATCCTTTTGCTTTGTTGAATCCTGAGATTCTCCTTTTTCTTTTAGATATTCGGTTCTTGCTGTTTCCAATTCACCTATAAAGGTGTTTGAAACGTTTAAATCTTCTGTTGTAACTTTCAAGCGAGAAAGTTTTGTTTGTACTTCTGTATCAGCGAGCACTTCGGAATAGAATTTCTTAACTGTTTCAAGCCAACTAATATATGCTCTTGAAACCGACCCTTCTAATGATAATCTTTTCATTGTCTCAAGATCTTTCCTGAAAATGACCTTAGCTTTCTTTCTGTGAAGTGAATAAATATATTCCAGAAAATTGCGTTTTTCTGAACGTTTATTATACGCTAATTATGTTGTAGCATCTTCTTTTACATTCAAATCGTAAGCCTGACGTGTTTCTGTAAAAATCTGCTTACCTTCTGATACTACAGTAGAATCGTATCCGAATTCTGCCATGATTGTTGCAATCTCATTTTGAGATTCTACATTCTCTAATGCTACTCTGTAGCGTTCTAAAGTAGCAGTTTCGGTAATTCGTTCTCTTTTTGACATAATAATCTAATTTTTTAGTTAAACATTCGGTTTTATAGAAATCAAGTTTCTACTTTTTTTCGTTACTTATGTATTTCTGACCGTTACTCTTCTATCTTTTTTGATTACTCGTGTATTTCTGATCATTACTCTTCTATTTATTCTCGTTACTATCCGTTCCATCGCGAAAAGCGGTTGCACGGACTTATCCTTTTTCAACAGGCTTGCCTATTGTGTATTGAAAAACTCTGCCAAGGTTTTAAACCCTGGCAGAGTCAAAGAAATAGAGATTAGTTTTTATAAAACATTTATTAACGCATTAATATTGACAAACTTGTAAAAAGTTAAATTTCGATGGCAAAGAAAAAAGCTCCAAATTCAAGGCGCGCAAATCCTGAGTGATGATTCATACTTAGCGTACTTTGAAGAAACGAAGGATGCAGCGCAACACAGAATTTGGACTTTTTACGAAGCCATCAAAATTGATTGCCATAATAATTAGGAGGAATAACCATGGCTACAGGAATAAAGGATAAGGTTGCAATCATCGGTATGGG
>DAOWGM010000106.1 GCA_030637515.1 Bacteroidales bacterium | reverse complement strand
TTTGCATTAGCGGCATCAGCATATAAACGAATTGCAGCATTCATCACTTGAGGGTGATCTGCACGAGTTTTTTCACCAATAACTAACTGCTTCAAACGAGATAAACTACGGAATGGGTCAACTACAACTTTACCAATATCAGTATCTTTACGTAAGAATAACTGTCCTTCGGTAATATAACCTGTATTATCAGGAATAGCATGAGTAATATCACCACCTGATAATGTCGTTACAGCAATAATTGTAATTGAGCCTCCATCTGGAAACTGAACGGCTTTTTCATAAATCTTAGCTAAATCACTATAAAGTGATCCCGGCATACTATCTTTCGATGGAATCTGGTCCATTCGGTTAGATACAATACTTAAAGCATCAGCATAAAGAGTCATATCAGTTAAAAGAACAAGTACTTTTTGTTTTTTATCTACTGCAAAATATTCAGCAGCAGTTAAGGCCATATCTGGAACAAGAATACGTTCCACCGGTGGATTTTCAGTAGTATTAACAAAACTGATAATACGATCTAATGCACCTGCATTCTCGAATACGTTCTTATAATATAAATAATCATCATTGGTTAATCCCATACCACCAAGAATAATTTTATCGGCATCGGCACGAAGAGCAACCATTGCCATTACTTCATTATACGGTTGGTCCGGATCAGCAAAGAAAGGAATCTTTTGTCCTGTTACCAATGCATTGTTCAAGTCAATCCCTGCAATACCTGTTGGAATAAATTCTGATGGTTGTTTTCTTCGAACAGGATTTACAGAAGGACCACCAATCTGACGTTCTTCACCTTCAATCGCTGGTCTACCATCAATAGGATCTCCATACGCGTCAAAGAAACGACCTGATAATTCTTCTCCCACTTTTAATACAGGAGGACGACCTAAAAATACAACCTCAGCATTTGTAGGAATACCTTCTGTTCCTGAGAAAATCTGTAGTGTAACATCTTCGCCCACAATTTTTACAACCTGAGCTAATCGCCCATGTACAATTGCCATTTCTTCATAACCAATACCTGTGGCTTTTAAAGAACATGTAGCTTTTGTAATCTGGGTAATTTTCGTATATATTTTTTGAAATGCTTTTGTTTCCATTACGCAGTCTTTCTTTCTTCGATTAATGAATTAAGTTCTTTCTCCTTTTCATGATATTCTTCTGTCTCGTAAACAGAATAATTCATTTGTCTCATGGTATTGATAAGTCGTTTGAAATAAGCACCAACTTCGTCAAATGATTCAAAAGAGAAATCCATATGATAAATATCTAAAACTCTATTTAACATATATTTTTGTCGTTCCATTGAAGCTGAGCGGTCTACTTTATCAAATGCATCTTGTTGACAAATAATAAAGTCCATTACTTCACCTTTCCAAAATCTTTCATGATATTCAACAGGAACACCATCATCACCTAAGATATTGATTTGCTCAAAAACCTCTCTACTTCTGATAAGAATATCTCTTGCTAATGATATTTTCTCAGGCCATTCTGGATCTATATTTTTTCTAAAATAATCCTGTAACTCAGGATACTCAGCATATTTCGAATAAGATTCTAATGCGTCAATTGCCGGATAGCGCTTACTATCGGCACGCGCCTGAGACAAAGCGTAAAAACAACGAGCAGCCTTTTTGGTTGATTCTGTTACCGGCTCTTTTAAGTTACCTCCTGCAGGAGAAACTGTACCGATAAAAGTAATTGAACCTGATTCACCATTGTTCAGGTATGTAAATCCTGCACGAGAATAAAAATTAGAAATAATAGCAGGTAAGTCCATTGGGAATGCATCCGGTCCCGGTAATTCTTCCATTCTGTTCGACATTTCACGAAGAGCCTGAGCCCAACGGGAAGTAGAATCGGCAAGTAATAATACTTTTAATCCCATTGCACGATAATACTCTGCAAGTGTCATTGCTGTATAAACAGACGCTTCACGAGCAGCAACCGGCATATTTGATGTATTCGCAATAATTGTAGTACGCTCCATCAATTTACGGCCTGTACGAGGGTCATCTAATTCAGGGAATTCAGTAAAGATTTCCACAACCTCATTTGCACGTTCACCACAGGCAGCAACAATAATCATATCGGCATCGGCTTGTTTCGAAAGAGCATGCTGTAATACTGTTTTCCCAGTTCCGAAAGGTCCGGGAATAAATCCGGTTCCGCCTTCTGCTATTGGATTTAAGGTATCAATTACACGAACACCTGTTTCTAACAATCTAAATGGACGAGGCTTTTCTTTATATGCTTTAATAGCCAATTTAACAGGCCATTTCTGAATCATTGTAAGATTTATATCTTTCCCTTTTTCATCAGTAACAACTGCCATGGTGTCATGAATTGTATATTCTCCAGCATCAGTAAGGCTTTTTACAGTGTATTTACCTTCGAACTTAAAAGGAACCATAATTTTGTGAGGCATCCAATTTTCTTTAACCTCTCCTAACCATCCACCAGCTTCTAAAACATCACCTGCTTTAGCCAAAGGTTTAAATTCCCATTTTTTATCATCTTCTAATGGATTTGTATGTTCTCCTCGTTTTAAGAAAACGCCATCCATTTTATCCAAGTCGTTTTGCAGACCATCGTAGTTTTTAGATAAGATACCTGGTCCAAGAGTTACCTCTAACATGTGGCCTGTAAATTCAACGGTATGATTAACTTTAAGCCCACGAGTACTTTCAAATACCTGAACGTAGGCCTGAGATCCGTTTATCTTGATAACCTCAGCCATTAATTTAGTACCTTCTAAATCAATGTAACAAATTTCGTTTTGTTGAACAGGTCCATCTACCTCAACAAACACAAGGTTCGCAATGATTCCTGCTACTGTTCCTTTTGTCATTTTATTTATTTTTTCCATTTATTGCAAATTCTTTAGGAAATTCAAAACCTGATTTTAAATCATTGATGATCTTACCGAACATTTGTCGACCGGTTTCTTCGTCGAGTTCTAACCATCGATAAGCCATATCGAGTTTTATTGTATATGCTAATACAACTTCAATTGTAAAATAATCGAATAGAGTGATCTCTTCTACCTTATCCCATTTTAGTTGGTCTAATCCTTTTTCACGCGCCAATAAATTTTCGTTATCGGTATGTAAAAGGATTTCAGAAACGTACGGTAAGTCAACTTCTAAACCAAAATCTTTAGCATTACTTTTAAGAATAGCACTTGTAACAAAGTTATCTCCTAAAAGTTGCTTTTCAACTTCCTGATCATATTTGCGACAATTATGCCCAATAAGAATGTTATTTAGATTTCGGTTAAATTCAAACCACTGCTTTAAAAACTTATTTTTTGTTTTTAAAACATATTCATAATACATTTCTGTTAAAAGGTTTTCCCAACTTTTATTTATGTCTTTTGACAGCTCTTCATCTCTATATATTTCTACAAATTTGTACATATATGAAGGAAGAATTCCTTGTCTGTCGTCTGAAAATTCTACATCATAGTCTTCAAAAGTAAACTTTGAAAGTTTAAAATGATTTTCGTAGTCTTCCTTTAAATATTTTAGTAGCTTTTCGTTATCGTAAGGTAAAAATAACAGCTCTGCCAATTTATAATCTTCAGGATGAAGATGCTCCTCTAACATATATTTGAAATCAAGCATCGGAAAATGAATGTCCGTATCATCCAAAAAGATATCAGGTAAACCTGCTATAAAGTAGTAGTAATAATTACGCAACATAACTATTCTCCCGGATATAACATTTCAATTGTTTTTGGACGAAGATATGTTTTGAAGAAGTTTTCAAAGTCGTCATCGCTAAAGCTGATTTTATATGATCCATCTGCAGGACCAATTTTAAATCCGCCTTTAATAGAATCGCTAAAACTTAACTCAAGATTAGCATTTAATTCTTTTCCTGATTTCTCTGTAAAGAACTTAGCAAATTCTTTTTCCAAATCTGCAGGAAGCAATACAGAAAGATCAATAGTCTCATTTCCCTTTGGATTCCAGTTTTTTACAACAGATTCAATAATCTCTTTAACGAATTTAACATCATCAAAAGCTTTTTTTACCGGCTCATCTATCACCTTACTTACAATCATATCCGTAATTTGTTGTTTTACGGTTCTGATTGATTGTTTTGTTGCAAGATTTAATTCAGCATCAACATTTTTCTTGATTTCAACAGATTTTTGCTCAGCGTCAGTAATAATTTTTTGTGCATCTTTCTTAGCATCCTGCTTTAACTTTTCAGCCTCAGATTTTGCGTCAGCCATAATCTTTTCTGCCTCAGCATTCGCTTTTCCAACTCCTTCGTTATAAAGCTTCTGAGTTAATTCCTGAAGTTTGTTTTCCATATCTATAAGATCTTATTATTTTAGAATAAAAAATTAATGTACAAAACTAATAACTTATATTTATTTACCAATAAATATTTGCATTAATAGGTGCATAAAATTCAGTTAACTGAACAGAACTTATCTAAACATCTATATAAATAAGTAAAAAGCCGAACAAAAAAATTCAATTTTTGTTCGGACATCACTCAAAATATTGTAATAAAGCTTTTTATTCTTGCTTCTTTTTGAAATAATTAACTATAAGAAGTACTTCAAAAATGGTGTAAAACATATAAAGGATGAAAAATGAGATGAGAAAAATTTGCGCTTTTTCAGGAAAAGAAAATGCATAGAATACTATTAATATAAGATATATTATCATCTTTATACCTGAAACCATCATAAATTTTGAAGAAAACTTTGCTGAATTTTTATCGCTAACCTGTAAAATTGAAAGATGAAATATTGCTGTAAAAACGGTTATTATACCAAATAATATCCAAAAAACCGGTAAATAGTATTCTTTTAAAACGGTTTGGAATAAAACAAAAGCTATTGTGGCGAGAATTAAGGCAAATATTAATTCGCGAAAAATAAATTTTTTAAATGCTTGCATTACTTTGGAGGTTTAAGAAAGTCTTTTATTGCATAATATGTTGCAAAAACTACACTTGAAATAGACAATGCCATTGTAAATACCGGGAATTCAATTCCTGTTATCCATTTGTCTAATTTCATTCCGCCAACAACTCCAATGATAATAATCGCAATCATTTGAAATCCTATTGCGGAATACTTTGCAAAATCACTAGGCGCTTTTTTGTTCTTTTGTTCCGAATTTTGGTTCTTCTGTTCTGGCATTTTGTTGTGATTCATTGCCCATTTTACAGTTACCGGTAAATTTTGAGCCCGGTTCTATAGCTAACTTTTTAGTAATAATATCACCAAATATTTTTGCGGTAGCTTTAAGAGAAAGTAATTCGCTAACTTTAATTTTTCCGTGAACTTCTCCAAGCACTTCTGAATTTTTACAATCAATCTCCCCGCTTACTCTGCCGGTTTCACCAATAACAACTTTTCCTGCAGTTTTAAGATTTCCGTTTAAAGCACCGTCAACTCTAATATCTCCGTTTGAATTAACATCTCCTGTAATCTCTGTTCCTGTTCCAATTAAATTTATTGCTGCAGTTGTTTCGGTTTCATTATACTTTGCCATCTTTCAACCCTCTATTTAAAATTAGTTACTTTAATAATCTTTTGATTCGACAAATATATAGATTTTTTTTTCTAACGTTTTAGTTATTTAAGTCAAAAATATGTCGATTATTCTGTTAAACAGTTTATATTGATTTTTATTGTGATTTTGCGTAATATTTTAAAAACTATACAAATCGACACCAAATAGGAATTCAACAAAGAATTCATTTTCAGTTGGAGCATAGCCAACTCTAACGCCTGAATTTAATGGGAACATCATTCTTAATAAATGATAATCAGCAGTTAGTTCCATTCCGAAACTTACATAATTTTCCTTTGGCCAATTGTATGCGGTTTGTGGCTGATTTGTACTTCTATAAGAATTAAAGGCATAATCCAAAAATATATCAGCTCTTATTCTTTTTAAATATAATAACGATCCAAGATTCCAATCGGGATATGCAATTGGAAACACATAATCAGAATAGATTTTTGCTAACTTTTCTGTTCTTTTATTTTGAATACCTCGGGGAAAGTTAAAGTTTGAATTAAATAAATAAAGACGAGGATTCTGATATTGATATCCAGTATTAATTTTTAATCCTCCGTTTTTAATTCCAGGCAAATAAAATGTAGCATCTATATTATACAAATAGCCAAATATTTCTTTGTCAAATGGCGTATTAAAAAGATTCAAGTCAAATATTAAACCTAACTTAGGAATTATATCCTGCTCTGCTTTAAATTTATATGAATAAAATAATAATCCTGTCTGCACAAATTCCATTCCCTTAATATAATAATCATTCTGATAGTTATAGTATAAATTATCCCTATATTCGATCGACAAAAGAGGTCTGAAGCCTTTAATATAACTTCCTTTTGTAAGATTAAAGGGAACATAAACATCTACATCATAACTATAACCCGGATTTGTTTCGGGTATCCATTCAACATCTTTGACTGCCTGAATTAACTGATAATCACCATAATTTGCAGTTAATTTAACAACAGGATATTGTCCTTTAAAAATAAGTGAAGATGATAAATAGTGATTCCCGTTTTTATAGGCATAACTTAATACTGACTCTGTTGTACTAAGCTTGTTTTGTGAAAGGAGCATGATTCCTGGATGAACATTTCCATACAGTTCAGAAGGATCAGCAAATACATTTCCAAGATCCATATTATCATAATCAACAAATAATGGGATCCAGCTATGAAAATTAAAAAGATTAAATGCTTTTCTGTATGGTTTTACCTTATAACTCTCCTTTTTCTCTTTAGAATAGTTGATTCCTGTTGATTCCTGTTCTTTTAATACTTCAGCTAAATGAAAGTTGTATTTATTATTAACATCTATTTTTTTCCACAGCGCCCTTTCAATAGGCAATACAGACAGCCTAAATCCACGCGAAGTATATTCACTTGTTAGTAATTCGGCGCTATTCGCATTAAGATCAAATTCAGAGATTCCAAATTCAGATGACGATAAACGATACGTTACATGGCTTTTTTCATCGTAAACATAAATATTATCAGTGCCATTTAGAGTTGAATGAAAATAAACCTGCTCATTTTGAGGTAGAATTCGTTGAATATCTGCATTCTTAAATTGAAATACTGTTTCCCAATTTTCCTTCTCCAGATCATATTTTGAAACCTGCTTAAATCCTTCTTTATTTTCTATAACGTAGATTGATTTTTCATTATCGGACCATTTTGGTCTTTGAATTAAATTCCCTTCAGGTGAATCAATTTTCTTAATTACATTCCCTGTAAAAGCACTTAGTATGATTAAACTTACTTTGTTTTGTTCATTGACTTCAATTACAACTAACTTTTCAGCATTATGAGTAATATCAGGACTAAAATATCTGCTTTTTTTAAATAATGTATAAGATCGTTTTGTCTTGATATTAAATAATCTAACAGATGTAAACTCTCTATTATTCCATCGTAAATCAGATTTAAATTCAGTCCAAACCAAAATATTATTTGCATAAGAAAAATCGTTTGAAATTACTGAACCAGGCTCAAATAAAACTTCTTCAGAATTTTCACTTACCAATACAAATTGTGGGATATGGGATTTCCCTTTTTTTAAAGCAACTACATTCTTTTCACTAACTATCTGTGGATTTATATAATTCTCATACTCATCAATGTAATATTTTTGAAAAAGATGAGGGTCTATTGTTTTTTCTTCAATAATTTTTTTTGTCCAAAGGCTATCCAAATAATCAGAGCTTTCAATAAAAAGTTCTTTTTGCGATAAACCTGTATTTTTCTTTAAGCCACGATAAAATGCAAATGTTGTAGGGATTAAGGTATAAGAATTACGTGCCACATAGTTTTCTGTTTTATCCCAAATATCAGACCCGTATTTCTTTCTTGCATAAGCAGTAAGATTGTATCCAAATTCATAATGATTCGGTACATAATCTTGATATGATCCGAAGAGCATTTTATCAAAAGAATATCTTTCCTCGTCGCTCAGTAAATGTGTTTTTATGCCACGCTGAAAATAAGGAAGTCGTCCACGACCAAATTCCGAGAATGCTGTTTCTGTGCATACAGCATCGCCTTCGTAAAACCACATCGGTAATTGACCAGCAACAAGACCGGTTGCTTGTTGTCCAAAAACAACGGATAGAATTTTGGTAATTCCTTGATTCAGTTTATCCATTTGAACTACGTGCCTTAACTCATGAATACAAAGATGTTCCAACCATGGATCAGGGTAATGATCGGGTGAAGGCGTTGTAAATAGCTCCATTCTTTTTGGAGCCCAAGCTACATAACCATTTGATCGTATAGTTTGATTGTGAATTACAATTGAGATTTTTTTAGGTTTGTGGCTTAAGGTATTTCCTGCCTTTTGGTAATAAAATTCGAGAATATTTGCAATTTTTTGAGCTTGAAGCTCAAAATCCTTCTGAAAAATAATCTGAAAGTTGTCAGTTTTAATTTGTCGCCATTTTGCACTTGCAGGATCTTGCCCTGTTGAATAAAACTGTGCATAAGTAAATTTAAAACTAAATAAATAGATAATTATTAAGATAACCTTTACTTTATTCACTCTTTTTTAATTTTTAATAAACTTACTTGCATAAACCTGACCATTATTTTTATAAAGTCTTACAATGTAAACTCCTGATTCCAAGCCAATAACTGAAATGGTTTTTTTATTATTTCCTATTGCTAAATTTACTTTTTCTTGAAATTCAACCTGTCCATTGACTGAAATAATATCAATATTCACTTGTTGTTTTTTAGAAATACTAATGTTTAAATTCAAATAATCGTAAACAGGATTATTAAATGTCATTTGCATTTCATCTAAATGTATCTTTTGAATAGCTAAAGGCGCTCCTAAATTCTGATCAACTTTCATTTCTAAATATACCGGTAAATGATCGGACATATTATACAAGGCCTGCGCAACAGTATTTGGCACAACAGCATTTGATGATACATTAAGCGAACCATTATAATTGCTTCCATCCTGCCCAACGGCTTTATACGAGTTAGAGATATATTCAAAATGATCTGTTCCATTCATTATATAATCTGAAGCTAAAATAAAATCGAATCGATCATCCATTCCACCACTCGCATGACAACCTGCGCTTGAATGTGTTGATTGAGTATGAGAATACCTGTAGTCGTAATTAGAGGACCAATCTCCAATTTGATTTGAAGGATCATTAAACGTATACCAGCTATTATCAGGGTCTATAAAATTCTGAAAACATTCTTCAGTTGGAGAATAAACATTAAAATCACCCATCACCAAATAGTTTCCTTTTTCTCCAATACTCTCGAAATAATCCATTATTAAACTTGTTTCATATGCTCTTTGTGTTCTGCTTGACAAATCGTCACTAGATTTTAAGTGAGCAACTACACAGTACAAGAATGCTGTATCGTTTGTTGTTTCTAAATCATCTGAATTAAAATAAAATTTGTATGCATTAAAAACTTTATCGTATCCATTAATGTGAAAACTAATAGGATGACTTGATTTTAAAATCAACTTATGCGAATTGTAAAAAATTATATTAGCTAAAAAAGTTGAGGGTGAT
>DAOWGM010000167.1 GCA_030637515.1 Bacteroidales bacterium | reverse complement strand
TCCGAAAGGGTTATTATTTCGCCTTACATAACGCAGGATATTATCAATAGCATCAAGCAAGTCGGCTCGTAGCATACTTACCTCATCAATAATTAACAATTCCATTTCGCGTATTAATACCTTTTTATGCGAATTCATTTTAAGATTTCGGATAAGTGTTTTAGGTGTTGTTAACTGAAAAGACAGATCTCCACCGACAGGTATTGCATTATCGGGAATAAACGATCCAAAAGGTAAATGAAACAATGAATGCAAAGTTACACCTCCTGCATTAATTGCCGCGATACCGGTTGGTGCAGCAATAATTGTTTTTTTATGAGTAGTAGCAACAATTTGTTTTAATAAGGTTGTTTTTCCTGTACCAGCTTTTCCTGTTAAAAATACAGCTTGATTTGTCCCGTTAATAAATTTCGAAACATAATATGAAACATTACCCTCTTTAACTTCATTCATCTCTAAAACTATTATTATTAAATTCAACTTTAAAACTAAGAATAATCTATGTAATATAAGCGCTATTTTTATTAAATGAATATTCGTAAAGATACCTAAAAGATTAGAATGCTGATGACACGGATATAAATAACACTGATAAAACAGATTTATAAAAATTATATCTGTTTTTCTTTCAAACACATTATGAATATAGAGTGGCAGTAAAATAACCTGTGGAATTAATAAAAAAAGTCGTTTTTTCTTATTTTATCAAAAAAAGAAACCATATATAATAATTTACGTTTAAATTATCGACCAAATCTTACTTACATGAAAATTTTATTTACAACTATTTTAGTATTAATTGCGTTTACCTGTTTTTCGCAAATTCCTACTGGTTATTACGATAGCACCGAAGACCTAAGCGGGGATGAATTAAAAACAGCACTACATAATATTATTAAAAATCACACCGATTATCCTTATACCGACTCTGAAACTGATACTTGGGACATATTAAAAGAATCAGATCGCGATCCAAATAATTCAGCAAATGTAATATTGATTTATACAGGAGAATCGGTAAATGCCGCACAGGAATGGAATGGCGGTTCGGGTTGGAACAGAGAACATGTTTGGGCAAAATCGCATGGTTTCCCAGATGATTCTCAAGATGCCTATAGAGATGCTCATCATTTACGCCCATGTGATCCTTCTGTTAACTCTGCACGAGGTACAAAAGATTTTGATAATGGAGGATCTCCACATTCTGAGGCTACAGAATGTAATACTGATTCAGATTCGTGGGAAGTAAGACCTGTAGAAAAAGGAGATATAGCCCGAATGATGTTTTACATGGCTACCCGATACGAAGGAGAATCTGGTGATCCTGATTTAGAATTGGTTGATTATACAGGTACAGATACATATACTCCGTATTTCGGAAAATTTTCAACTTTAATTCAATGGAATTTTGAAGATCCCGTAGATGATTTTGAAAGAAACAGAAACGAAGTGGTATTTTCATATCAGGGAAACCGAAATCCTTTCATTGACCATCCTGAATTTGTAAATTCTATGTATAATATTGCAAACGGAGCTCCTGTGGTTGAAGATCAGGAATTTTCTGTTACTGAAAATAGTGTTTCAGGCACTGAAGTTGGTACTGTTGTGTCAAGAGATCCTGATTATAATGAAATAACATTTAGCATATTATCCGGTAATACAGACAATGCCTTTTCAATAAACGCCTCAACCGGATTGTTAACAGTAAATAATTCTGATGCTTTGGACTATGAAACAACTACAAGCTTTGATTTATCAGTTGAAGTTAGTGATGGTAGTTTAGTATCCACGGCAACCATAACTATAAATATTGAAGATGCTACAGGATTTAGCCCAATTGCTTCAATTAAAGAAATAAAAATCTATCCAAATCCTGTTTCTAATATATTAAATGTTGATTTACCTGAATTTTACACTGTTGAAATATTCTCAATAATTGGAGAAAAAATACTTTCAAGCAAAGAAAAACAGATCGATATTCATCAATTAGATGCAGGAATTTATTTTGTAGTTGTTAAGGACGAAATAGGAAATACTGTTAAAAGCGGAAAAGTAATTAAGAAATAAAAGAAAAGCCGGTTAATAGCCGGCTTTTTAATTCATATACAATTATTTTATTTTTTGATTCCTGTTAACAGGGTATATCCCATGGATTTTCCATTAGAATATGTTTCACTTTTAACAGTTCCTACTCCTTCGGCAATCCATTCAGCAGCTTCCATTCTTACACTAAACATGGTTTTTACGGTTAAAGTATAGGTAATTTTATAACAATCAAAAGTTCCGGCTTCGGTAGTAATTTCTTCCTGTGCTTCTACTTTTCTTTGTGTAATATCTGTTGTCATTCCCATAATTCTTACTCCTTCACTGTAAACAGATATTTCTAACTTCCCATCTCCAAGATCATCTCCAACATTCAAATTGGCAGGAATTTCCAGATTATTACTTTTTACCTTAACATCCATCTCTTCGTATGCCTCCATTGTTTGTGAATTCATAAAGCTTTTCATATCAACAGAATACATTCCATTTTCACACTGAACGCTAAATTCAGTTTTACCTAAATCTTCGCCTTTTTTATCGAAAGACTGAACTTCAATATGCGCCGAAGTTGAATTACTTGTTTCGCTAAATTCCTTTACAGTCTGAATACTACTGCCGGTAAGTTTATCTTTTTTGTCAAAATTCTTAAACTCCAACTGAGTTCCCTGTGTTTTAGGATAATAAAATGCACAATCCTGAGCAAACAGCAAAACAGAAGATAACAGAATTACCCCTGTAAGTATCATTATTTTTTTCATAATTTAAATTATTTATTAAAAACATTGTTTAAATAATCTTCAAAACTTACATTAAAATCTGCCGGATTTTCGTAAAAGAAAATATGTCCGGCATCTTTTATTACCTGAATATTATTTTTCCATAAACCGGAAATTTTAATTGATTTCAAATATTCTAAACTGAAAATTTGATCATACTCACCAATATAAGTTGCAATAGGAATTTTTAAGTTTTGAATTATCTTAACCTGATCTTCAAAATCTCCTTTTTTTATAGAATCAAAGAAAAATTCACGAGTTTTTAAATCTGCTTTTCTAATAATTTCAGGAATAAAATCAGGATAACCTGTATCTTTTTCTACAAACAAGGCAGCCATTTGATGCACTTCGCTATCGTCAATACCAGCCTTGGATAATAAATTAATTAAATCTTTATCTAAGAACATATCCATTGATATTGGATTAGTAAATGGAATTGCAGAAAGCAATACTAAGCCCAATGGATTGTTTAGTTTTTTTAATGCTTCAATTATAATATTTGCGCCTACATCATGGCCAACATAAACAGCATCTTTTATACCTAAAGAATCGTTAAAATCAATTAAAAAGTCACTTAATCCTTTAATCGTATAATCATTTTCCGGCTTATCTGATATCTCCGCATTACCATGCCCAAGCAAATCAACAGCAATAAGCCTGAATTTATACGACAAAACAGAATCAATTAGTTGTCGTATAAATATCGAAGAACACGAAGATAATCCATGAACAAGTACCACAGCTTGCCCATTATCACGAGATTCGTAATAAGTAATTTCCTTGCTTTTTATTTTTATTCGTTTTTTCTTCATGATACATGGTTTTGATATATGTAAATTTACAAAATCTATGAATATCAGTCAAATAAATATTGCGTCAAGAAAAGCTTCTGTCCATCAAGTCATTACGCTTTACGTTATCGATTATATCCTACTAATCTTTTAACAAGAATATTAATTTATTTATTCATACCTTTGATACAATCGAATTTTACTTATTATGAAACCCTTTATAATATTATTAATCAACTTATTACCATTAAGTGTTTTTGCACAACATATTAATCCCGAAGCCTTTAAAAGTTTAAGAAATCCAAATATCAAAAGCGAAATTGAAATTTATTATAAGCCATTATTAAATAATTATAATTTACATTTCGTAAAATTAGATATTGAAGTATCTGACCTATCAACCTATATATCGGGGAATGCTACATTACAAGCAAAAGCAACAAAGTCGCTTGATACTTTAATATTCGATTTTAGTAATTACATGACAGTTGATTCCGTTTTAATTAACGATATAAAAGTTTCAGTAAAACATTCAAATAATATTATAGAATATATTTTTATCGATCCTTTAGCTACAAATGAAAATTTTAAAGCACAAATATATTATCACGGCACCCCTGACACTTATGCTCGTGGAGTAAGCCATTCTTGCTCATCAGAATGG
>DAOWGM010000054.1 GCA_030637515.1 Bacteroidales bacterium | reverse complement strand
CAGGAGAAAAATTATGTTTTTGCAACCGGAGTAACTGATTCGCTTGGGGAATTGACTGGAAAGGCTAAATTTAAAGAAGGAGAAGAAGAGTGTATTGCTAAAACGATAAAGTACAATTTTAAAACAAAAAAGGGATATATTGAAGATGTATTTACTGAGGAAGAGCAAGGTTTTTTGCATAGTGAACAAACTAACAAACTTGCAGATAATAGCTTTCTATTAAAGAACGGTAAATATACTACATGCGACCACGAAGACCATCCACATTTTTATTTATCCATGACAAAGGCAAAGGTTATTCCTAATGATAAAATTATAACAGGTCCAGCATATTTAGTATTGTTGGATATTCCTTTTAAGTTTCTTGGAGTCCCATTTGGTTTTTTTCCAAATCAGAGTGGGTATTCTTCAGGATTAATTCCTCCAAAATATGGTGAAGAAAATAATCGAGGGTTTTATTTGCAAGGTGGAGGTTATTATTTTGGAATTAGCGAAAGAATGGATTTGGCAGTAACTGGAGATATCTTCTCTAAAGGATCATGGGGTGGTGATGTTAACTTTAGGTATAAAAAAAGATACAAGTTTAGTAGTAATTTTAATTTTAGTTATGCTGAATTTATTAAAAGTGAAGAAGGTTTGCCTGATTATGAGAAGAATAAGAATATGCAGATTAAATGGTCGCATATACAAGATGCAAAAGCAAATCCTAACTCAAAATTCTCAGCAAGTGTAAATTATAGTACTACTGGTTATGATAAATATAATGCTAGAACGACTGAACAGTTAAATACAAATACAAAGAGCTCAAGTATATCATATGGGAAGAATTGGGCAGGAAGCCCCTTCAGATTTAATATGGATTTGAAACATTCTCAAAATAGTAAAACAAATAATGTAAGTCTGACATTACCTGTATTAACGTTTAATATGGACAGACAATATCCTTTCAGAAGTAAAAATTCTTCAGGTGAAACAAAATGGTACGAAGATATTGAAGTGCAGTATAGCTCTAAATTAGAGAATAAAATAATAACTGCAGATAGTTTGCTCTTTAATGGAACAAAATTTTCAGATTTTGAAAATGGATTTCAACACAGTGTTCCATTAAGTACTAATTTTAAGTTATTAAAATATTTTAATCTTTCTCCCAAGGTTGAGTATACGGGTATTTTATATCCAAATTATGTAGAATATTCTTCGGATACTCTTAGGGATGAAGATGGGGAACTGTATGTTGAAACAACTGAAACTATTGTTCCAACAATTAGATATGCCCAATTAATAGAACCTTCTGTTTCGTTAAGTGTTGGACCGAATATTTATGGTATGTATCGTATGAAAAGCCCAGAAGGAAAAATTGAGGCCTTAAGGCATGTTGTAACTCCCTCTGTTGGAGTATCTTATAGGCCTGATATGGGAAGTATGGTTGATAAATATTATGGTGAGTACTTAACAGATACATTATTGTCTGAAAAATATTCTACAAGAAGTGAATATTCTATTTTTGATAATGGAATATATAATTTTCCTGCTGCTCCAGGACAAAGTGGTAGTATTTCGTTTGGATTAAGTAATAACCTTGAAATGAAGGTTAGATCAAATAGTGATACAAGTAGTACGTCTAAAAAAGTAAAAATACTTGAAAGCTTCAAAATATCGACTAGTTATAATATTTTTGCTGATTCATTAAATTGGAGTGTTATAAGTATACGTGGAAGAACATCCATCTTTAATAATAAGCTTAAATTAAACTTTGGTGCTAATTTGGATCCATATGCATTAAATTCAGATGGTAATGTTATAAACCAATTTCAGTGGAATACAAAAGATGGTGGTGTAGGTAGACTTGAGAAAATCGATTTCTCTGTTGATTTTCAGTTGCAATCAAAGAAAGGTGAAAGTGAGGAAGGAAGCTCCAAAGGAGGAAATTCCGCAATGGGGTCATCTCAGATGGATGATTTCAGAGACTTTGCAAATGATGGGCAATACAATGTTCAGGATGAAATAGTAACTTATGTCGATTTTGATATTCCATGGAACTTATCAGCAAACTATAAATTTGTTTATTCGAAAACAGGTCTTGAAACATCAAAGAAAATAACTCAAACAATAAGTCTTTCGGGAGGTATTAGTTTGACAAAAAAATGGAAGATTAGTTTTAGATCTAATTATGATATAGCAGAAAAAGAACTTTCAAGTACTTCTATAAATATTAACCGTGAATTACATTGCTGGGAAATGACATTTAGCTGGATTCCAGTAGGCTATATGCAAAGTTATAATTTCCAGATTAATGTTAAAAGTTCTACTTTGCGCGATATGTTAAAGTATGATAAGCGTAAATCATGGCAGGATAATCTTTAGTTAAAGGTTTAAAGTTTAAAGTTAAATATTTAATTTGCATTTCTTAATTCTTTATCCAATTCTCAATCATTGTATAACCGTATTTAGTCATTACAGATTCAGGATGAAATTGAACTCCTCTAATATCATATTTTTTGTGCCTCAAAGACATAATCATTTTAGTTTCTGTGTCAAGAGACGTAGTTTCTAATTCTTCAGGTAAACTGTCTTTATCAACTATCCATGAATGGTATCTCCCGGAGTTAAATATTTTGGGAACATTCTTAAAAATATAATCTTTGTTAATTATTTTGGTTTTAAATTCTCTTCCATGATTAACTTCAGGCATATTAATTAATTTACCATCAAAATATTCAGCAATTGCCTGATGACCAAGGCAAACACCTAAGATTGGCTTCTTTCCTATAAATGCCTCAATAATATTAAACATAGTTTTTGTATCTGAAGGTAATCCAGGACCAGGAGAAAGAACAATCTTGTCAAAGTCCTCTAAGTTAGAGATATTAACTGTATCATTTCTTTTAACTACAACTTCGTCTGCAATCTGCTCAATTATATGAACCAGATTGTATGTAAATGAATCGTAGTTATCTAAAATGAATATTTTCATTTGTATAAATTTTATTCGCAAACAAATTAAGTTAATTTTGTTAATCTTAACTAAATAATATTGGATATCATGAAAAAAATAATTTTTACAGAAAAAGCTCCTAAAGCTATAGGACCATATAGTCAGGCAGTTGAAATCAATGGAACATTATATATATCGGGTCAGGTGCCGGTAATTCCTGAAACAGGTAATATTCCTGAAGGAATTAAAGAACAAACCGGACAGGTAATGAAAAATATAGGTGCTATTTTAGAAGCAGCAGGATACACTTTTGATAATGTTGTAAAATCAACTTGCTTGTTAAGTGATATGGATAATTTTCAGGCTATGAACGAGGTTTATGGCGGTTACTATAAAGAAAATCCACCTGCGCGTGCTGCTTACGGTGTTGTGAAACTTCCTTTAGGAGTAATGATTGAAATTGAAACGATTGCTGTAAAGTAAGTGAGACATAATTGGGGTTTTAACCTTAAATTATTAATGTCGAACTTATCCCGATTGTGCAGCAAATCGGGATCTCTTTCAATTTATCTTCAAAAAAATTAAAGCATAAAAAAAGCTTCCTAAACAGGAAGCTTTTTTATTATAGAATATATAAACTGTTTATTCAGCAACTATTTCGAATTCAATTTCAACTTTAACTTCTTTATGAAGTTTTACTGTAGCTGTAAATTTACCAACTTCCTTAATTTGATCTTCAGGAATAGTAATATTTTTTCTTTCAATCTCATAACCTTTTTCCTTTAAGGCTTCTGCAATTTGAATTGTATTTACAGAACCAAAGATTTTGCCGGTTGAGCTTGTTTTAGCCCCAATGGAAAGTGAAACTTTTTCCATTTTCTTAGCAACCTCCAGAGCTTCATTTTTAATTTTCTCTTCTTTATGAGCTCTTTGTCTAATATTTTCTTCGTGCATTTTAATTGCAGAAGGAGTAGCTAGAGTTGCTAATCCTTTTGGGATAAGATAATTTCTACCATAACCATTTTTAACAGTTACAATGTCATTCTTATGACCAATACTTTGTATATCTTGTTTTAGAATTACTTCCATTTTTTTTCCTCCGTATTCTTATTTTAACATATCAGTTACATAAGGTAAAAAAGCTAAGTGACGAGCTCTTTTAACAGCTTTAGCAACTTTTCTCTGGTATTTTAAAGATGTTCCTGTTAATCTTCTTGGTAAAATTTTACCTTGTTCGTTAACAAACTTCTTTAAGAATTCCGGATCTTTATAATCGATATACTTAATCTGATTCTTTTTGAATCGACAGTATTTCTTCTTTTTTATCTCTACCGTTGGGGGCGTTAAATATCTGATTTCTGATTGATTTTGTGCCATCGCTTATTCCTCCTTTTTTACTTCTTTTTTACTTCTTTTCTTAATGCTATATGCAACAGCAAATTTATCCATCTTGAAAGTTAAGAAACGAATGATTCTTTCATCACGTCTGTATTCTAATTCAAGTTTTTCGATTACAGTGCCTTCTCCTCTGAATTCAATTAAATAATAAAACCCAGTTGATTTCTTTTGGATAGGATAAGCAAGCTTTTTCAAGCCCCAGTTTTCTTCGTGCACTATTTTAGCGCCACCTTCTTTTAAAATTCCTAAGAATTTATCGACCGCTTCCTTCATCTGTACTTCAGACAAAACGGGAGTTGTAATGAAAACGGTTTCGTAATTGTTTAACATAATAATTTATTATTTTTGTTATTAATTTAATGAGCCGCAAAAATAGAATATTTTTTATTTCTAACAAAACAAATTGCAAGTAAATGAACACAATAGGAGTAAAAAAATTGAAATTGTAGATTGTGGAAAAATAATTGAAAGCCTTTTTTAAGATTAGAGCGTAAATTAATCAAAAATTTTACCTTTGTAGTTCATTGTATATTTAGAATTCTTTTATGGAAAATTTTATTGTTTCTGCACGAAAATACAGACCTGCTAATTTTAAGTCAGTTGTTGGACAGGCATCCATTACAACGACTTTAAAAAATGCGATTAAAAATAATCATTTAGCACAAGCATATTTGTTTTGTGGCCCGAGAGGAGTAGGGAAAACAACTTGCGCCAGAATTTTTGCAAAAACAATTAACTGCAAAAACCTTGATGAAAATGTAGAGCCATGTAATAATTGTGAATCATGCGAATCATTTAATCAAAACAGATCATATAATATTCATGAGCTCGATGCCGCATCAAATAACTCAGTTGAAGATATTCGAAATCTTATTGAGCAGGTAAGAATACCACCACAGGTAGGAAAATATAGTATCTATATTATAGATGAGGTTCATATGTTATCAGCGCAAGCGTTTAATGCATTTCTAAAAACGCTTGAAGAGCCACCTGCACATGCAATATTTATTTTAGCTACAACCGAAAAACATAAAATTATTCCAACAATATTATCACGTTGTCAGATTTTTGATTTTAACAGAATTAAAGTCGATGATACCGTTGATTATCTTGAGTATATAGCTAAAAATGAGAATATTGCCTATGAAACCGATGCCTTAAATATTATTGCCCAAAAGGCCGATGGAGCTATGCGTGATGCATTATCAATATTTGATCAGGTTGTTAGTTTTTCTGGAAGTGATATAACATATAAGAATGTTATTGAAAATCTGAATGTATTAGATTACGATTACTATTTTAAACTTACCCATGCCTTTTTAAGTAATAAGATTTCTGAAACTCTGATAATATTTAACGAGATTATTGATAAAGGATTTGATGCGCATCATTTTATAAATGGATTAAGCGAACATTTTAGAAATCTGTTAGTGTGCCGTGATCAAATAACAATTCAGTTATTAGAAGTTGGTGCAAATATTCGCGATAGATATAAAGAACAAACAGTAAGTTGCAATGAGGACTTTTTGTTTAAAGCTCTGGAATTATCTAATAAGTGTGATGTTTCGTACAGACTGAGTAAAAACAAACGATTACATGTAGAATTAACTTTAATTAGCTTGTGTAATATTACGGCTGAAAAAAAAAACTCTGATAAACCAATAATAAAGAAAGAACATGTAAAGTCTGAAAAAAAGGTCGTAGAAGAAAAGATATCGAAAAAAGTTGTAGAACATCAAAAGCCTGTAGCAAAAAAGGAAACACCGGTGATGGTTAATAAACCAAAATCTTTTTCCTCTTTTTCAATAAAAGAAAAATTAGATAAGAATACCGAAAACAAGGTTGAAGAACCTAAGGTGATTGAGAAAATAGAAGCTCCTGAAAATATTCAAAATAAGGAATTTACTGAAAAAGAACTAATAGGGAAATGGCATCTTTTCTCTGATAAAATGGGAGGTAAACCCAGAATTTTTAATACCCTAACATCAAAAGATCCAAAGCTTGAAGAAAATAATATTGTAAGTTTTGTGATTGACAATAATCTTCAGGAAGAAAAGATAAATGAAATTAAAAATGAGTTATTGGGTTTTTTGAAAACAGAGCTTAAAAATACTACTATTGATTTTAAGTTGATTATATCAGACAAAGAAGAAGAGAATAACAAATTATATACTGCAGAAGATAAGTACAAGCATATGCTATCAAAAAATGAGAAATTGAATAATCTAAAACAAGAGTTTAATTTAGATTTGGAATAATTAAACAAATTGCTACTTTATTTGTAATAAAATAAATCAGATAACTTATTAAAAGAGAAATATTATGTTAGCAAAGAAAATTGAAAAGATCTTAAATGATCAAATTGAAAAAGAAGGATATTCTTCTAATTTATACTTAGCTATGGCTTCATGGGCTGATACAGAAGGTTTTGCTGGAATTGCACAATGGCTTTTTGCTCAGGCTGAAGAAGAATTAATGCATATGATGAAGTTCGTTCATTTTATTAATGAGCGTGGAGGACATGCAATTGTACCTGCATTTGAACAACCACCTGCAAAATTCGATGGTATTAAGAAATTATTTGATCAAGTTCTTAAACATGAGCAATATATTTCATCATCAATAAATGATATTGTGGCGCTTGCATTAAAAGAAAATGATTTTGCTACTCATAACTGGATTCAGTGGTTTGTAACAGAGCAGGTAGAAGAAGAAGCTTCTGTTCAGTCAATAATTGATAAACTAAAAATGTTAGGCGATAAAAATATGTATATGTTTGATCGTGACATTATGACACTAAGAGGCTCAGAAAAATAAATAATAAAACGAAGTAAATATTTTTAGAAAACCGTTACACAATCAGGTGTAGCGGTTTTTTTATTAAATATTCCGAATTAATATTCTGCCAAATAATATGAATAGAATGATATTTGTAAATAAACTGCTCTAAAATTAAGGAAATCATATATTGAATTACCTGTAAAATATTACATTTGTAGATCAAACAAAAATAAAAATCTAATAATATAAATAATGAGCCTGTTTACAAGTACTTTAACCAAATTTTTTGGTAATAAATCTGATAGAGATAT
>DAOWGM010000092.1 GCA_030637515.1 Bacteroidales bacterium | reverse complement strand
GACACATTGCCAAATACTTAGCAGAATAAATGCTGGCTAAAGTTAAAGGGTATGGATAGCTATCGGGAGAGCTCCTTTTTTTTATTATTTAATTGGCCTGTTATGTAAACCACATTCTCTTTTTTCGGGTTGTTCCCACCACCAACGTCCCGCGCGAACATTTTGCCTGACTGAATAACTCTGGTACAAGGTTGGCAACCAGCTCGCTCGAATTACGCTCCGCTAAATCCAGGCATCTCAAAACAAGGCTTTGGAATTGCAACAAAAAAAGGACAAAAAGTTAAACTGCTAATAATTTTCATTTCTTATGGTGTTGCATAAAAGGTCATTCGATAACGATCAATAAAACGCACTCTTTGACTTGTATTTTTACAAAAACCATGTCGCCATTGCCTTGTAAATTTGCAAAATACTTAGTATTATTGCCTTGTAAATTTAACACCTTATTATGTATATTACAAGAAGTATTGATAACGAATTATTAAAGTGGAAAGACAAGGCAGACAGGAAGCCTTTATTGCTGCGTGGTGCAAGACAAGTAGGGAAAACTGCTACTATAAGAAATCTGGCAAAGAACTTTTATAATTTTCTGGAAATAAATTTTGAAGAGGATAAACGAATTCATACTATTTTTGAAAGCAATCTATCACCGAATGAAATTTGTGAAAACTTATCTGCAATATATAATGTATCAATAATACCCGGTAAAACATTACTTTTTTTTGATGAAATACAATCTTGTCTTCCAGCTATCCAATCTTTGCGTTTTTTTTATGAGAAAATGCCTGAATTACACTTAATATCAGCAGGTTCATTATTAGAATTTGCATTATCAGAAATACCATCATTCGGGGTTGGCAGAATAAGGTCGATGTTTATGTACCCTTTGTCTTTTAATGAGTTTTTAGGTGCATTGCAAGAAGAGAAATTATTAGAATTTAAAAAGAAGGCTTCACCGGAAAACCCATTACAAATAGCCTTGCATGAAAAGTTGTTACGATACCTAAAGAAATTCATATTCTTAGGTGGAATGCCGGAAGTTGTTTCAACTTATATAAAATCAAAAGATTTAAACTTATGTGATAAAGTTTTAGATGATTTGATATTTTCTTTTAATGATGATTTTGCAAAATATAAGAAACGTATACCTGCTGCAATAGTACGAGATGTATTTAATTCGGTAATAAAACAAACCGGAGGTAAATTTATTTATTCAAAAGTTGCAACAGGAATTAATCATTTACAAATAAAAGAAACAATAGATTTATTAATTCAGGCAGGGCTTATTTTCCCTGTTACACATACATCAGGAAACGGAATACCAATAGGTGCGGAAGTAAATCTAAAAAAACAAAAAATGTTACTATTTGATACAGGGATATTTCTTAGGATGCTAAATTTTGATATAAGTGATTTTCTACTATCAAATGATTTTAAAATAATTAATATCGGTAATGTATCGGAACAATTTGTTGGTTTGGAATTGCTTAAAGAACAGTCTGTCTATCAAAGACACAGCTTGTACTACTGGCACAGAGAAAGCAAAAGTAGTAATGCCGAGATAGATTATTTAATTGTACGTAATAATGAAATTGTTCCCATCGAAGTAAAGGCGGGTACAAAAGGCTCTATGCAAAGCATGTTCATGTTTTTAAAAGAAAAAAACACAAATTACGGAATAAGAATTTCAAACGAAAACTTCTCAAAGTATGAAAGAATATTAGTTTTTCCATTATATGCAGTTGAGAATATTCTTAATTTATAAGTTTTAATAACAAAAAGGGGCTCAATCCAGATAGCTACCGAGAGGACTCCTTTTTGTTATTTTACAGGCCGATTATGTAACCCACATTCTCTTTTTTCCGGTTGTTCCCACCACCAACGGCCGGCACGAACATCTTCTCCCGGCTTAACAGCTCTCGTACATGGCTGACAACCAATGCTTAAAAATCCTTCATCGTGAAGTTCATTATAAGGAACATTATTCTTTTTTATATATTCCCAAACCTGATCTTCAGTCCAGTCAATTAAAGGATTTATTTTAAATAAACCATGTTGCTCATCCCATTCAACCAATTTATTATCAAATCGGGTTATTGACTGATCTCTTCGTAAACCGCAAATCCAAGCTTCCAATCCTTTAAATGCTCTATGCAATGGTTCCTTTTTTCGCAAATAACAACATCTTTCACGATTTTCAATACTCTTATAAAAATGATTAATTCCTTTTTCCTGAACCATTTCTTCCACTTTTCTATGATCAGGAAAGAATACTTTTATTTTTATATCATAATGATCACTGGTTTTTGCAATCAAGTTATACGTTTCCGGAAATAACCTGCCTGTATCAAGTGTGAAAATATTTGCGTTTTTATTAATTTTACAAATCATATCAGTCAGCACCTGATCCTCTGCACCTAAGCTTGAAGCAAATCCAACTTTATTTTCGCATTTATCAATAAAATATTTTAATACACCTTCCGGTGATTTATCTTTTAACAAATCCGTTAATTCTTTTGCTTTTTCAATTTTATCCATTTTTCCCTTTTTTACCCATCCCGTCCCGATAATTATCGGAATTTGGAACGGGCACAAAATTATAAAAATATTTTACTGATTTTTAATTATTACTACTTGATTTATCAATACAAACAATTTTATAACACTTTCCGTGCATATATTGTTTACAGAGAGTTCTTAACGATTTAGGCAACCTATAGCATTTGCGAATCCGCATAATATTTTTTAAGTTTACTGTTTGTCATCATTAAAAAATGATAATTATGATACCGGAAAATTTCATTAAATATATAGAAACTACCTTAAAAGAAAACTGGGATCTTCCTGCCTTAACAGACTACAATGGAGAAAGTTATAAATACAGTGATGTTGCACGAAGAATTGCCAAAATTCACATCATGTTTGAAGAATGTGAAGTAAAAAAAGGAGATAAAATTGCTTTAATTGGTAAAAACTCCGCAAACTGGGCAATAACATATCTTGCAATCATTTCGTATGGTGCAGTAGTGGTTCCTGTTCTTCCAGACTTTCACCCTGACGATGTGCATCATATTGTAAATCATTCCGATTCTGTTGTTTTATTTTCCGGCGATCACATTTGGGAAAATCTCGATGAAAAAAGTATGTCAAATTTAAGAGCAATATTTTCTTTAACAGATTTCAGATTATTGATTGAAGGAAAGAATGAAAACATAAAAAAGATATATGATAAGTTAGACAGTTTCTATGAGGATATTTACGCCAAAGGAATAACTGCCGAAAAACTTTCTTTTGACGAAGTTTCCAACGAAGAAGTAGGTGTTTTAAACTACACATCAGGTACAACTGGGTTTTCTAAGGGTGTTGTATTACCTTTAAATAGTTTGGCAGCAAATATTCGTTATGCGCGCAGAAATCTACCTCTCGATCCGGGCGACAATGTTGTATCATTTCTACCTCTGGCGCATACTTTTGGTTGTGCTTTTGAATTTCTATGGCCATTCTCAATTGGTTGTCATATTCATTTTTTAACCAGAACACCTTCTCCAAAAATTATTATTCAGGCGTTTCATGAAGTAAAACCAACAATAGTAATTTCTGTACCATTGATTCTTGAGAAAATATATAAAAAACAAATACTTCCAACGCTTGATAAAACTTCAATGAAACTTCTGTTAAGTGTACCATTTATTGATAAAGCAATTTATTCTAAAGTAAAGAAGAAGCTTGTAGATGTATTTGGAGGGAATTTTAAAGAAGTAATCATTGGAGGAGCTGCATTAAATAAAGATGTTGAGCTATTCCTTAAAAAAATAGGTTTCAACTTTACTATAGGTTACGGCATGACAGAATGTGGGCCTTTAATCAGTTATTCTAACTGGGATAAAGCAAAATTAGGTTCAGCAGGTAAACTGGTTGACACACTTGAAATTAAAATCGACTCAAAAGATCCTTACAACGAAGTTGGTGAAATTTTAGTTCGTGGTGAAAATGTAATGTATGGTTATTATAAAAATGTTGAAGCTACGGAAAATGCAATAGATAAAGATGGGTGGTTACATACAGGTGATTTAGGTATTATTGATGATGAAGATTATGTATATATAAAAGGAAGAAATAAAAGTATGCTACTCGGGCCTTCCGGTGAAAATATTTATCCAGAAGAAATTGAAGCCAAACTAAACAATATGCCATACATTCAGGAATCGGTTATTATCCAAAAAGAAAATCGACTAATTGCTCTAGTTTATCCTGATTTGGAAGCTGTTCATCAGGAAAAAATTGATGAAGTCAGATTAACAGAAATTATGGAAGAAAACAAAAAGGCCGT
>DAOWGM010000055.1 GCA_030637515.1 Bacteroidales bacterium | reverse complement strand
TACTAGATATTGGATAATCAACAGCATAGTAGCCCATTTCAAATTCCATGGTTTTTATTTTATTTTTAACTAACTCTAATGCTTCTTGTTGTTTATCTAATGTTATATGTTGTTTTTCATTAAATGAAAATCCTGCTTGTTCTTTTTCAAGAACTTCTACTCTACTTTTTAATAATTCTATTTCCTTAAAATAAAATTGAAGTTTATTTTTCCAAAGCTTATATTCAAAATCAAGATCCAGAATTTCTATATTTCCATCTTTCATAATTGTATATGTTTGATTTATATTTCAAATTTAAGATATTTTAACAAGAAAATAAATAGTGTTTTCAAAAACTAAGTATCTTTGATAAATTAAAAATATATCGGAATTAAATGCAAAAATACGACACTATTATTATTGGTGGTGGTGCAGCAGGTTTAATGGCTGCAGGGCAATCGGCTGAATTAGGTGCAAAAGTGCTTGTTTTAGAACGGATGAATCGTCCGGGAAGGAAATTAAGTATTACAGGAAAAGGACGGTGTAATATTACAAATACAGCACCATTAGCTGAGTTTATAAGGCAGGTACAACCCAATGGGAGATTTTTGCGTTCATCGTTTTCTAATTTCTTTTCAGATGAATTGATTGAATTCTTTAATAACATTGGAGTAAAAACAGTTACTGAACGTGGTGGCAGGATTTTTCCCGAAAGTGGTAAAGCTGTAGAATTAGTCAAATCAATGGTAAATTGGTGCAAAAACAAAGGCGTAACAATAAAAACTAATTTCAGAGTTAATAGTTTAATAACTAAAGATGATTGTATAGTTGGTGTTAGTGGTACATTTGAAGAAAACGGAAAAAAAGAACTTATCTCGTTCTCAGCAAATAAAGTAATTATAGCAACGGGAGGAGTCTCCTATCCTGCCACCGGCTCAACCGGTGATGGTTATGAATTGGCAAAATCGGCCGGACATAAAATAAATCCTGTTTGGCCTTCATTAGTACCTCTTGAAACAGAAGGAACAAAAGCCAAACGATTAAGTGGTTTAGAATTAAGAAATATAAAAGGTACTGTTTGGATTGATGGTAAAAAAGCAGGTGAAGATTTTGGAGAATTGTGTTTTGCTGATTTTGGAATTACCGGACCTATTGTACTTTCATTAAGCAGGTTAATTGTTCCGGCATTAAAAGAAAATAAGGAAATTGTTTTTAGCATAGACCTGAAATCAGCATTAGATGATAAAAAGCTTGACAATAGGCTTTTACGTGACTTTAATGAAAGAGGAAATGTAAGTTTTCGAAATATTTTAAATGGATTATTACCTAAATTATTGATTCCTGTATGTATTCAGGATACAAAAATTAGTGCTGATAAATTTGGACATCAGATTACATCTAACGAAAGAAAAGAACTAAGAAAATGGCTTAAGAATTTTAATTTAAAAGTAACAAGCCATAGGCCATTCGAAGAAGCCATTATTACCGTTGGTGGCGTTAATACCAATGAAGTAAATCAGAAAACAATGGAGTCCAAGCTTATAAAAGGTTTATATTTTGCCGGTGAAATACTTGATTTGGATGCTCCTACAGGAGGATATAATTTACAAATAGCTTTTTCTACTGCATGGACTGCTGCTCAGAATAAATAAATATGAATTTTAAAGATCAACTTTTAGCAGAACTTTCAAAAAGAAATACAGATTATATAGCATCGGTTATAAATAAGAATGGAAAGTTATTTCAGGAAATGTTTAAACTGATTTTAACTAATGAAGAATATATTTCGGGCCGTGCAGCATGGGTAATAGAAACAATATGGCTCAAATATCCGGAAATGATAAATCCGTATATTAATGATATGATTGATTTCTTGCCAAAAACTAAATACAACAACCAACGACGGCATTTTACAAAAATCCTTTCTACTATTGATTTACAAAAATTAGATGAAGATAGATTAGGGATATTAATAGATCGATGCTTCACATGGCTCGAAGATCCAATATACCCAACTGCTGTAAAAATGTTTTCAATGCAGATTATATATAATTATGTTGAAATTGAACCAGCTTTAGCCACTGAACTAATTGCTATTATCGAAAATCAATTTGATGATAGTACTCCCGGGTTTAAAAATCGTGGCGAGAAAACTCTCAAAAAACTATATAAACTAATTGATTAATTTATATAGTACATCTAATCATTTCAAAACGCCCTACTCATAGTCGTTTAACATTGTTTAATCCTTAAAGTACGAAATTAATCGTAGAAAAATTTGCATATACGATAATTTTCGTATATGTTTGTAGTACGAATTATTTCGTAATGCATCAAATAATATAATTATTCGTCTATATATTATGAGTTTAAAAAGTAAATACAATCCAACAGAAGCAGAACTAGAGATTTTGCAATTGTTATGGAAAAATGGGCCTTCAACTGTAAGGTTCATTAACGATAAACAAAACGAAGAAAAAGAAGTAGGTTACACAACAAGCTTGAAAATTATGCAAATAATGGCTGATAAAGGTA
>DAOWGM010000140.1 GCA_030637515.1 Bacteroidales bacterium | reverse complement strand
GTTATAAATATGGTTTAAATGTTTTAGAACAAAAAAGAGCCTGGATTGAAAAACACTTACCCAAAATTAAAGCTGTAGAGCAAAAAACAACAATATTTGACGAAAACAGCATCTTTAAAACAAGTAAAAGACAACTTATAATTCAGAAACATTCGTCTGATAAAGTGAGAACTAAAATAGATGCAAGCTCAATTTATATTTATTACCCAGAAAATATTCCTGTTAAAACTCCTGAAATACAAGAAATAATTCGAATTTCAATAACTAAGGCTTTACGAATTGAAGCAAAGGAATATTTACCAGACAGAACTTATGAATTAGCAAAGAAATTAGGTTTTAAGCTAAACAGAGTTTTTGTTAAAAATAACAAAACTTTATGGGGAAGCTGCAGCGGAAAAAATAATATTAACTTAAATCTGCACTTAATCAGACTCCCAAATCATCTAATTGATTATGTGATAATACATGAACTTTGCCATACAATAGAAAAAAACCACGGACCACGATTTTGGAAACTTCTGGATTCTATTTTAGGTGATGCAAAAAAAATCTCAAAAGAATTAAAACAACATAGAATAGCGTTTTATTGAACGAAGTGAAATTTTTTCAATTCAATTCTATTAAAAACAAAAACCTAATATTTACTTCACTAATATTTGATTTTTTCTTAAAATAATGTAAGTTTAGAAGTTATTTTTAAACAATCCCCAAATATGAAAATTAATGCCAAAATGCTTTTATATATCCTTTCAACATCAATGTTGATTTTTATTTCTTCAATTGGATATATTACTTGGAAATCAGGAGAATTAGCACTAAGTGAAGCACAGGAAATTGCAAATAAAAATGCTCGTGAATATGCCAACATTATAAAATCTGAACTATCGTCCGACTTTAGCATTACTAAAACATTAGCACAAGCCGGCCAAGCATATCACACATTGCCCTGGAACGAATGGAATAAAACTTTCTTAGAACAACAATTAAATATTATTAATGAAAATCCTCATTTTCTTGCCGTAGCTACCAGTTGGGAATTAAATCATATCGATCCCAATTGGGATAAACCCTTCGGAAGATACTTAAATGGCTGGGGTAAAGATCAATCAGGAAATATTAATCAAATAGAAACAAGATTAAATACCGAAGGTGATGATATAAACGGAAATTATTTCAAAATGAAATCATCAGGTATTTCAATGATTATAGATCCCCGATTATATTCACCAACAGGAAACATCGAAGACCAGTATTTAAATTCCAATATTTCTGTTCCAATAAAATCAGGAAATACATTTATTGGCCTTGCAGGCGTAGATATTGATTTAAACAGATTTCAGGATATCATTAAAAAAATTAAACCTTTTGAAAAAAGTTATTCGTTTTTACTTTCTAATGATGGAACATTTGTGGCTCATCCTAATTTAGAATTAATGGGGAAGTTAATATCTGATGTTTATCCTGATTTAAATGAAAAATTCAGTATTGATGAAAAAGTAAAAGCCGGTGAAAACTTTTCATTTACACATAAAAACAAACAAAAACAGAAAGACTTTTATGTATTTACTACTATAAAAATTGATGGTGTCGATACACCTTGGTCATTAGCGATTTCGGTTCCCAATAAAGTTATTACATCAAAAGCAAAAAGCATTTTATATAATGCCTTAATTGTTTGTTTTATTGGTTTAATACTTTTAACTGTAGTAATATGGATTATTGCTAAAAATATTACAGCCCCAATTATCAAAGTAACTGATATTTTAAAGGATTTGGCAAGTGGCAAAATTGATGATTCTTTAATTATGGATGTTGTAAGTAAAGACGAAGTGGGTGAAATGACTCATGCTTTAAATACTTCTATTAATGGATTAAACAAAAAAACAGAATTTGCAAATTTAATCGGATCGGGAAAAATTGATACTGAACTGGAATTACTGAGTAAAAATGATCTGCTTGGAGAATCATTGATTAACATGCGTAACAACCTTCAGAGTGCAAAAAAAGAAGAAGAAAATAGAAAACTAGAAGATCAAAAACGGAGATGGGCAAATGAAGGATTAGCAAAATTCTCAGATATTCTTAGGAAAGATAATGATAATCTGGAAATCCTTGCTCGCGAAATAATAAAAAATTTAGTTTATTATTTAAAAAGTAATCAGGGAGGCTTGTTCATTATTAATGAAGATGATGGATCAACATCAATATTTAATTTATTATCAGCGTTTGCTTTTGACAGACAAAAATTTATAAAAAAACAAGTTGACCTTGGAGAAGGATTAGTAGGAACCTGTGCTGTTGAAAAAGAAACTATATATTTAACCGAAATACCACACGATTACGTTCAGGTTACATCCGGTTTAGGTGGAGCAAACCCCAATAGTTTACTCCTTGTCCCACTAATTATTGAAAATGATGTATTAGGTGTAATTGAAATGGCATCGTTTAATAAATTCGATCAGCACGAAATAGAATTTGTTGAACATGTTGCTGAAAGCATTGCTTCAACTTTAAAATCTGTACAAATTAATATTAAAACATCGCATTTATTGGAACAGTCTCAACAACAATCAGAAGAAATGGCTGCTCAAGAAGAAGAAATGCGTCAGAATATGGAAGAACTTCAGGCAACTCAGGAAGAATCAACAAGAAGAGGAGATGAGCTAAAAGGAACTGTAGATGCTATTGATTCCTTTTTACTAAAAGCCGACTTCGACCTGAATTTTACTATACAAAATGCAAATGAGTCTTTCCTGATAAAATTCAAATATAATATCAATGAAATCATAGGAGTTAAGGCTGAAAACTTTGTTGCTAAAAAAGATTTAACAAAATTTCAATCAATTTTGAATAAAGTAATGAGCGGAGATTCTCATCAGGGAATATCACATTTAAAAACTAAGTCTGGTGATAAATTGAAACTAATAACATCTTTCACTCCTGTTTTTATTGATGATAAAATAGATAAGATATTGCTGTTAGCTATAGATATTAATGATTTTAAATAATTTACTCGAGTAAAAACATTATCCGATATGAAACTTAAGCTAAACTTGAAAAATAAAATGCAACTGTTTTTAATTTCGCTTTCAGTTACAATTTACGCTATTGCAATTGGTTATATAAGTGTTAATGCAAAAAAAACAGCCTATAAGGATTCCATTGAATTAGTAAAGTCTATTGCAGATAAATATGCAATAAATATTCAATCAGATATGACTGAATATATTACTGTAGTTCGGACTTTAGCTAATGCATTTAAAGTTTATACAGATATGCCCCGCGAAGAATGGGAAACCTTATTTATAAAAATGTACGATCATGTATTCCGAGACAATCCTGATTTTTACAAACTTTGGGATAGTTGGGAATTAAATAAAATTGATCCAACATGGGATCGGCCTACCGGCCGTATAGCAAATGTATTTTCGCGTGTAAACGAATCTGTTTTTCAAAAACAAGACCTTCGTAGTTTAGATGGAGATCCTGAAGTTTATACCAACATTAAAGCCAGAGGCAACGAAATGGTATTGCCAATTTATTTTGACTTATTCACCGATGAAGACGAAGAATCTAAACTAATGACCAGTTTGGTAGCTCCTGTTTTAATAGATAATGAATATCACGCATTGGTTGGTATTGACCTTGTTTTGGAAAGATTTCAAAAAATGATTGAAAGCATTAATCTGACTCAGTTCCCGGGAAGTTATGCTTTTTTGTTGAATGAAGAAGGCAAATTCGCCAGCCATCCTAAAACAGAACTGCTAAATCAAATTGCAGAATTTACATTAAAAACCAAAGATGATTTTGATTTATTTAAGCAGATTGAAAAGGGAGAAAAATTTAATATAATAATTATAAATGAAAAAGGGAAAACACATTATGTTGCTTTTGCCCCGATTAATATTGGGAGAACCAATACTCCTTGGTATCTTGGAGTTTCGGTTCCTGTAAATTCAATTATGGCTCAAGCAGACAGGAATTTTATGATTTCAATATTAGTAGGCCTGTTAGGTATTTTTCTATTAAGCCTGGTTATATACATCATCACAAAAAATATTTCTGATCCTATTATAGAAATAACCGGATTTCTTAAAAAGCTTGCCCGGGGCCAAACAGATAGTAAATTCGACCTTGAAATAAATTCCGGAGACGAAATTGAAGAAATGACAAAAGCTTTAAAAACTTCAATTGAAGGACTAAATTTAAAAACAAACTTTGCTAATAATATAGGCCGTGGGAATTTAAATTATGATTTTAAACTATTAAGTAATGATGATCAACTTGGACAAGCTTTAGTGGATATGCGCAATAGTTTAGGTAAAGCTCAGGAAGAAGAAGAAAAAAGAAAAATTGAAGACGATAAGAGAAGGTGGGCAAATGAAGGCCTTGCTGAGTTTGCGGATATTTTACGACAAAACAATAATGACCTGGGGGAATTATCTAATGATATAATTAAAAATTTAGTGTACTACCTGGAAGCAAATCAAGGAGGTTTGTTCTTATTAAATGATGAAGATAAAAACAATGTTTGTCTTGATATGATTTCTGCATTTGCTTATGACAGAAAAAAACATATCGAAAAACGAATAGAGTATGGAGATGGTATTGTTGGTTCTGTTGCTATCGAGAAAGAAACAACCTATCTGAAAGATATTCCTCCGGAATACATTTCAATAACATCAGGTTTAGGCGATGCCAAACCTAAGTCTTTGCTTGTTGTTCCTTTAAAATTAAAAGATAAAGTATATGGAGTTATTGAAATAGCATCTTTTAAAAAAATTGAAGATTATGAAATTGATTTTGTTGAAAAAGTAGCTGAAAACATTGCTTCCACCATGTCTTCTGTTAAAATCAACATTCAAACAAATGAGTTGCTAGAAAAATCCCAGCAACAATCTGAAGAAATGGCTGCACAGGAAGAAGAAATGCGTCAAAACATGGAAGAATTGCAGGCCACACAAGAGGAAGCAGGACGCAAAAATGCTGAAATGGAAAGTTTCTTGCATGCTTTGGAACAATCAAGTTG
>DAOWGM010000052.1 GCA_030637515.1 Bacteroidales bacterium | reverse complement strand
GCTACACAATGCATATAAAATATTAAATATGAACAAAATAGCAATATTTGCATCCGGATCTGGTTCGAATGCCGAAAACATTATAAATTTCTTCAAAGAAAATAAAAAAATTGAAATCTCCCTTGTTTTTTCGAATAATAAAAATGCAGGAGTCATTCAACGCGCTGTTAATCTTGACATTAAATATCACATTTTTTCTCGAACGGACTTTTATAATTCCGAAAAAGTGCTACAAAAACTAAAAAGTAACAACATCGACTTTATTGTTCTTGCAGGTTTTATGTGGTTAATTCCGGAATATTTAATTGATACTTACCCAAATAAAATAATTAACATTCATCCAGCATTGTTGCCAAAATATGGTGGAAAGGGGATGTATGGCATAAATGTGCATAAAGCAGTTCTAGAAAACAGAGACTCTGAATCAGGAATTACGATTCATTATGTTAATAAGGAATATGATGAAGGAAATATAATTTTTCAGGCTAAATGCAAAGTAGAAGCGAATGACACACCCGAAACAATAGCAAAAAAAGTACACGAATTAGAATACAAACATTTCCCTAAAGTAATTGAAAAATTGCTTAATAGTTAAAATTCATATTTACGACCAATATTTAGATTTAAGCCCACATTCATAATAAATGACTGGTAATTGAAATTGACCTGATCATCTCCAAAAGGAACGGAGAAGCCTACCTGAGCAACAAATTTTACCCATTTAAACCCAACCTTTGATGTAAATACAGGTTCAATAAAAACATTATAACTACCTGACGTAATGTCAGTTCCCTGAGGATTCATTTGAATTAGGACAAACCTTGGAGAAAAACTTCCATCAAATATTCCGGTTGACATTCCTATTCCAGGCTGAACAAAGAACCGATTATAGTTTGCATTTGTTATTTCAGAATCAAATAAAGCATCTTCGAAAAAACCTTCTACGCTACCAGTACCAAATCCACCATAAATTTCATACCTACCTTTGTCTCCTATCTTATTATAATATCCGATTCCTCCTTCAATAAAAGTGTGTTTATGAAAATCATCGGTAGAATCATTTGTTTCGTTACCAAAACTTCCATTAACCATAATTCCTATATTATCAGTTATTGCAAAAGCTGTTTGCGCATCAAAATTACTTGTTCCTGTGGCTACTGTCGCTTGAAATTCTCCTGCATTAGAAAACATTGGTGAATTAACCATGTTTGGGATATATTCCGGAGAACAAGATGAAAGAACAACGAATACGAAGACCAAATACAAAAAATGCTTTCCTTTTTTTATTGATTTCATAATAAATATATTTTAAGAAAATCCTAATTGATTTTATGCAAGTTAAGAATCAATTTTACCAAGTTCCATAAAAAATTCTTTTTTTCTATTTTCAAATGCAGACAAATTATTTTCATAGATAGGTTCTACTGGTGGCGCCTTTATTTTTAATGGATCTACAGGATGTCCATTTTTCCATACTCTAAAATCGAGATGTGGACCTGTAGCATAACCAGTGGCTCCTACATAACCAACAATATCGCTCTGAGAAACGCGCTGACCTTTCTTAATCCCTTTAGGATATCGTGATAAATGATTATATCCTGATGTGTACACACTGTTGTGTTTAATCTTAATATAATAGCCTGCAGATTTTGTATATCCTTTGGCAATTACAGTTCCATCACCTATGCTATAAATTGGTGTTCCTCTTGGTGCTGCATAATCAACACCTCTGTGTGGACGTCGGATCTTCAATATTGGATGAAAACGACTATTTGAATATCCTGAACTTATTCTTGAAAATTTTAAAGGAGCCTTTAAAAACTGACGTCTCAAACTCTTCCCTTTTTCATCGAAAAAACTTTTTGTTCCATTTTGCTCAAATTCATATGCATACAATTCCTCACCACGATGTGTAAAACTTGCGGCATAAATATCTCCAATTCCTATAGCTATACTATCTACATATTGTTCATCATAAATAACCTTAAACTGATCACCTTCCTCAAGTCCAAAAAAGTCAACTGTCCAAGCATAAATCTCAGATAAACGAATTGACATCATTGGATCAATATTATTCTCGATCATAGTTGCCCATAATGATGAAGATATTATTCCAGAACAAGTCTTTCTTGTATTTCTAATTTCTTTCTCACCTAAAATAACCCTTGGATCACCCTGCAAATTAATTTTAAGATATTCTGTAGGACTGTGCTTATATACAAAATATGCCAATGATTCTGTACTGTCTTTTGTGTAATACAATTTGTAATTATTACCAGCTTTAATTTTTCTAATATCAAAAACTTCTGCAGATCTATAAGTTGCTTTTGCAACTGTCTGATTATCCAACCCTGCATCTGTAAGTAATCTGGCTAAATTGTAATTACGTTTAATTCTATTTTGATTTATTAAAAATGAATCAATTGTAATTCCATACTCTTTTTTAATATCATGATATATTATATTATGGTCAATTCCAACAGCATAAATATTCTTGTTTCGTTGTATAATCCTACTTTCCGAAGATTTTATTAAGCCTGCCAGTACAACTATTAATACTACTGAAGTTATGATTGTAATTCTCTTAAAATGCATATAATTAAGTATTTGCCACCAAAATAAACAATAAATATCTAAAATTCAAATATTTAGCCTTTTATTCGATCAAATCCCTTACCATAAACGCCCATTACGTTGTTAACTGAAATGAAAGCATCGGGATCAATCTCTTTAATTATTCTCAATAAGTTATTCGATTCTTGCTTTTTTACAAGAACCATTAATATTTTTGAATTCTGCTTGGTATACCACCCTGTACCATCAATTAATGTAATTCCACGATTAATTTCTGTAGAAATTTTTTCCGCAATTGCGTCGTGCATTTTCGAAAAAATAAATAGCTGAATAGTTCTTTTTGCCCCGGTTAATAATAAATCAATGGCATAAGCAGTAACTGCCATTGTAACGTATCCGTAAACTATCTTTTCAATAGATCTGAAAATTAAAAATGATGATGATATAATAATTACGTCGGCATACAAAATAACTTTACCGGGACTAATATTTCTGTACTTATTAATAACCATGGCAATAATATCAGTACCTCCTGTACTACCTCCCTGACTAAACACAATTCCAACACCAACACCAGCCATTATTCCTCCAAGTACTGACGACATAAAATTTTCGTTAACAATTGGCTCTTTAATTATTCCTTGTAAAACCGAAAAGAACAATGTTAATACAACCGTAGAGTAAATAGTTTTTATCCCAAAGTTTTTACCTAAGATCTTTATACTTAATAAAATCAGAACAAAATTTATAATCAAGTATGGAATCCATACTGGTATTTCTGTTGCATAAAAAATGAGCGTTGCAACACCGGTAATTCCTCCACCGGTTATTTCCGCAGGAATCAAAAAAGCTGTCCAGCCTAATGCATTTATAAACAAACCTATTGTAATGATAACATAGGTCCTGAAATTTTTAAGCAACTTACTCATAGTAACTGTTTATATTACAATGTTAACAATCTTTTTAGGTACAAAAATTACTTTACGGGGAGATTTCCCATCTAACCATTTTTGAGCCATCTCGTGAGCTAAAACCTTTTCTTCAGCTTCTTTTGGATTAATATCTATTGGTAATTCGATTTTAAATCTCATTTTGCCATTAAAAGATACCGGATATTCAAAAGTACTCTCTTGCAAGTATTTCTCATTATATTCTGGAAAAACTGCTTGTGTAATACTTTCTTTATTTCCGCCGTGCGCCCATAACTCTTCTGCGATATGAGGTGCAAAAGGAGATAAAAGAATTAATAAAGGCTCTAAAATATATCTCTTTTTACATTTCAGTTCGGTTAATTCATTTGCACAAATCATAAATGCACTAATAGATGTATTAAAAGAAAATCTTTCAATATCTTCTTGAATTTTTTTAATGGTTTTATGTAAAACTTTTAATTCCTTGTCATTTGGGTTTTCATCGGAAATAATAAATTCATTCTGATCGTTATGAAACAATCTCCAAAATTTACGCAGGAATTTATGCACTCCGTCAATTCCATTTGTATCCCATGGCTTTGACATTTCCAGTGGACCCAAAAACATTTCGTACATGCGCAAAGTATCAGCACCATACTGGTCAATAATGACATCTGGATTTACAACATTATACAGTGATTTTGACATTTTCTCTACGGCATAACCACAAATGTATTTCCCATCCTCTAAAACAAATTCTGCATTTTTATATTCCGGATTCCAATTTTTAAATGCTTCTGTATCTAAAATATCATTACTTACCATATTTACATCAACATGTATTGGAGTTACATCATAATCTTTTCTTAAATTAAATGAAACAAACCGGTTTGTACCTTTAATTCTATATACAAAATTAGAACGACCTTGAATCATCCCCTGATTGATGAGTTTTTTGAAAGGCTCATCTTTGCATATCCAACCAATGTCAAATAAAAACTTATTCCAGAATCTTGAGTAAACCAAATGACCTGTTGCATGCTCTGTACCTCCTATATACAAATCAACATCTTGCCAGTATTCATTTGCTTCTTTAGATACCAAGGCATCATTATTTTTTGGATCCATATAGCGTAGATAATATGCTGAAGATCCTGCAAATCCAGGCATAGTACTTAATTCATAAGGATTACCATCCTCATTTGTCCAATTTTTTGCTCTTCCTAAAGGCGGTTCTCCTTTTTCTGTTGGTAAATATGCATCTACCTCAGGTAATTCAAGAGGAAGATCTTCTTTATTTATTGGATAAGGAAGCTCATCTTTAAAATAAACAGGAAATGGCTCGCCCCAATAACGCTGACGACTAAAAATAGCATCACGTAATCTAAAGTTAATCTTTCGTTTTCCTATCCCATTTTCCTCTATATAGTTTATTGCTTTTGTGATTCCTTCTGCAACATCAAGATTATTAATAAATCCTGAGTTAATCATTATGCCTTCTTTAGAATCATATGAATCATCCCAGGTTTTTGGATCAGTTGGTTCTTCATCTTTTTTAACTACAACCTGAATAATTGGTATATCAAAATGACGGGCAAATTTAAAATCTCTGGTATCGTGACCAGGAACGGCCATTATAGCTCCAGTACCATATCCCATTAATACATAATCACTTATGTAAATTGGAATTTCAGTATTGGTTAAAGGATTAATCGCATATGCTCCTGTAAACTGACCGCTTACTGTTTTTGCATCTGCCATTCGCTCCCTCTCTGATCTCTTTTTTGTTTTATCAATATATACTTGTACTTCTTCTTTGTACTCAGAAGTTGTAAGTTTTTCAACCATATCACTTTCAGGAGCTAAAACCATAAAGGTTACTCCCCAGCTTGTATCTGGACGTGTTGTGAAGATCTCCAGATCCAAATCCATTCCTTTAACTTTGAATGTCATCTCAGCTCCTTCTGAACGACCAATCCAGTTACGTTGTATTTCTTTTAATGAATCTGTCCATTCCAGTTTTTCAAGATCATTAAGCAATCTTTCGGCATATGCTGAAATTCTTAACGACCACTGCTTCATTTTTTTCTGAATAACAGGATGACCACCTCGTACTGAAAAACCTTCTTTTATCTCATCGTTAGCCAAGACAGTTCCTAATTTAGGACACCAATTTACCATTGTATCAGCAAGGTATGCAAGTCTATAGTCAAGTAAAATCTCCAGTTTCTTTTTTTCAGTAAAATTTCGCCAGTCATCTGATGAGAACACTACAGCGTCATCGTTGCATGCAGCATTCAAATTCCCATTACCTTGACTTTCAAAAATTTCAATCAGACCTGAAATTGATTCAGCTTTTCCGGAATTCTTGTTATACCAATGTTCAAACAACTCTATAAAAACCCATTGTGTCCATTTATAATAATCAGTATCACTAGTTCTTATTTCGCGACTCCAGTCATACGAAAAACCAATTTTTGTTAACTGCTCTCTATATCTTTTAATATTTTTATCAGTAGTAATTGCAGGATGCTGCCCTGTTTGAATAGCATATTGCTCTGC
>DAOWGM010000119.1 GCA_030637515.1 Bacteroidales bacterium | reverse complement strand
TTATATTCTTCAGCTAAACATTCGGTTAAACTGGCTAAAGCAGCTTTGCTGGCACTATAAAATGATAATCCGGGGAATTTGGCACTTCCCTGATAACCTCACATACTAGAAATATTTACTACATGTTTTACATTACTTAATTTAAGCAGTGGTATTAAGCTTTGTATAATAACTGAAGGGCTTATAAGGTTTATATTGAATGTTTTATTAATATCGTTGATCTGTGTTTCAGCAAAAGGTTTATTAACGAGAAATCCTGCATTATTAATTAATATATCAACAGAATCAACATACTTCTCAATTTCAATTCTTAAATTTGATTTTATTTTTTCATTATCTTCTATATCAAATACTAATGATTTAAACTTACTTTTTAAATTTTGTCTTATACATTCATTCTTTAATTCTTTAAGAAGATTTTCACTTCGAGCAATTCCAATAATAGTATTGTTTTCATTTTCAGCAAACAGCTTGGCTAATTCAAATCCAATACCTTTACTTGCACCGGTAATAACAATATTCATAATTTTTGTTTTATATTTAAAATATATTTGTCAGGTAAATTACTGTTTTTTATTATTTATTTACTTTGTTTTAGTAAAAATTTATAAAATGAGAAAATTAAAACAATTTTTTGGAATTATAATATTTATAGCTTTGACTGTTAATATGGCTTATTCGCAGGATAAAACAAGTAAAAAATTAAAAAAAGATAAAAGTGAAATAGAAGAACCATATTTATTTACAGGAGGATCGTTATGGCTGGGTTTTGGTTCTTACACTTTTGTAGATGTTAATATAGTATTTGGGACACAATTAACTGAAAGATTAAGTATGGGTTTAAGTGGAAAATATCAATATTTTAATGATAAAAGATCACTAAGCGGAAATTTTGAAACAAGTGTATATGGCGGAAGTATTTTTTCTCAGTTTGCTGTAATTGAAGATTTTAGAAATTTACTTAAAGTAAAGGGGCACAGTGGAATAATAGCACATTTTGAATATGAGTTTTTAAACACAAAGTATAATTATATTTATTTTAATGATACAGATACTAATAAAGATCGGTATTGGCTACATAACATATTGATAGGTGGTGGATATTTTCAACAAATGAGCAAAAAAGCAAAATCGTATATAATAATATTATGGAATGTTAATCAAACGGTTGATAATCCATATACTTACCCACAAATAAGAATTGGATTTACCATTGCTATTTAGTTTAAATACTTTGACATTATAGTTAGAAGATGTTCCGGTCTTATTGGTTTTGATATATAATCGTTACACCCTGCATTAATACTAGCTTCTTCATCTTCTTCCATAGCATAAGCAGTTTGTGCAACTATTGGTAGCTTAGGAAAAACTTTCTTAATTTCAATAGTAGCTTCTAATCCATTTAGATCGGGCATTTTAATATCCATTAATACTATATCTATTTTTTCTGAGTTGCAAATATTAATTGTTTCTCTGCCGGTTTTTGTCCAAATAATCTTAGCTTTTGTAGGCTTTAAAACAGCTTTTAAAAATAAAAAGTTTATTTGTTCGTCTTCAGCAATTACAACAACCTTATTTTCCCAGTTTCTTATCATTATATTAATAATGGAATTAGATATTAATATTACCTGTTAACAAAAGTATGAAAAAAGAATGAATTAATTTTTTAAAACTTCATACATTTTTTTTCCTATATCGGCAGGCGATTCCACAACATGTATGCCGCATTCTGTCATTATTTGCATTTTCGCAGCAGCAGTATCATCTTTACCACCAATAATTGCTCCTGCATGTCCCATTCGTCTTCCTTTTGGTGCTGTTTTGCCGGCAATAAAGCCAACTACCGGTTTAGTACCATTTTCTTTAATCCATTTAGCTGCATCGGCTTCCATATTACCGCCTATTTCCCCAATTAATATTATTCCTTTTGTTTCAGGATCGTTCATAAGTAATTGAACTGCATCTAATGTTGTTGTACCAATAATTGGATCGCCACCAATACCAATACATGTTGATTGTCCTAAGCCAACTTTTGTTATTTGATCAACTGCTTCGTAAGTTAAAGTACCTGAGCGTGATACAATCCCTACAGATCCTCTTTTATGAATAAAACCGGGCATAATACCAACTTTGGCTTCTCCGGGAGTTATTATTCCTGGGCAATTTGGCCCTATCATTCTGCAATTTTTATCTTTAAGGAATTCCTTCACTTTTACCATATCTGCGGTAGGTATTCCTTCTGTTATTGTTACAATAACTTTTATTCCTGCATCAGCAGCTTCCATAATGGCATCTGCACAAAAGGCAGGAGGCACAAAAATTACAGAAACATCTGCATTTGTTGCTGTTACAGCATCTGCAACAGTGTTGAAAACGGGTTTTTCTAAATGTGTTTGTCCGCCTTTGCCGGGTGTAACACCACCAACAACATTTGTTCCGTATTCAATCATTTGTTTGGCATGAAAAGTACCTTCACTACCTGTATATCCTTGTACAATTACCTTTGAATCTTTATTTACTAATACACTCATATTGTTTTATTCTTAAAAATTATGAAAATCAAAAATACATTAAAATTATAATAAAATTAATATCGAATTTGAATTAAAAAAACTCTATCTTACATAAATGTTTTAATACTTATTTATTAAAAAGGTATGATTGATAAAAAGAAAATATTAATTGTCGAAGACGAAGAATTAATACGTAAGGTTTTTGTCGAAATATTAGAATATAAATACGATGTTCATGTTGCTGGTAATGGAGATGAAGGTTTAAGGTTGGCTAATGAGATTATACCTGATATGATTTTATTAGACATTATGATGCCACAAAAAGATGGTTTTGAAGTATGCACTATTTTACGTGATAACAATAAATTTGATAAATCAATAATAATCGTGGTTACCGGATTAAGTGACCGTGATACCAGAATAAAAGCTTTAAAAATTGGAGCCGATGATATAATAGCAAAACCATTTAATCCAATTGATATTCGTACTAAAGTTCAGTTGATGTTCCGATTAAGAGACCGTTTGTTGGGTGCTTAATAAAAAAAATATTTTGATTGTTATAAAGCAGATGTAAAAAACATCTGCTTTATTATTATGTTATTACTTTTACATCCGGAAATTAATAAAACTGAAATGCAAAATAAATTAAGCGAATTAGGCCAAAGTTTAAATGGTGATTTATATACTGATAAAAAAACGAGAATTCTTTACTCAACAGATGCATCAGCTTATCGCGAACTTCCTTTGGCAGTAGCCAGACCAAAGGATAACGAAGATTTAAAAAAACTTATTGCTTTTGCAGATGAACATAAAACTTCACTAATACCGCGAACTGCAGGTACTTCATTAGCCGGACAGGTTGTTGGTAATGGAATTGTTGTTGATATTTCAAAATATTTTACAGAAATCCTTGAAGTAAATGAAAAGGAGAGATGGGTAAGAGTTCAACCGGGAGTTATTCTCGATGAACTGAATATGTTTTTAAAACCTTATGGCTTATTTTTTGGCCCTGAAACTTCTACTTCAAGTCGTTGTATGATAGGTGGAATGGTTGGTAATAACGCTTGTGGTTCGCATTCGATTATTTACGGTACAACTCGCGATCATACTTTAGCAACGAAAGTTTTATTAAGCGATAGCAACGAAGTTGAATTCAAATCAATAAATAAGGAAGAGTTTAACAGGAATTGTTTGGGCGATAAACTTGAGAATAAAATATATCAACACATAAATAAGATTTTATCTGATAAGGAAAATCAAACTGAAATTAGAAATGAATTTCCTGATAAATCAATATATAGACGAAATACAGGTTATGCTATTGATTTGCTTTTAGATACAGAACCATTTACAGAAACTGAAAGAAAGTTTAATTTCTCGAACCTGATTTGTGGTTCGGAAGGTACTTTAGGTTTTATAACAGAAATTAAACTGGATTTAGTTGATATTCCACCCAAAAATGTTGCTGTTGTAGCAGCACACTTCAAGACCAAAGAAGAAGCATTTAAAGCAAATTTGATTGCTCTAAAATACAATCCCGGAGCTGTGGAGTTGATGGATAATACTATTCTTAATCTTACAAAAGGGAATAGAAATCAATTAATGAATAGATATTTCGTTGAAGGTGAGCCCGGAGCTATCTTAATTATTGAATTTGCAAGGCATACTGTTGATGAAATCAACGAAAGTTGTAATAATTTAATTGAAGATTTTAAAAAATCTGCTTATGGATACCATTTCCCGATAATTTATGATGATGATACCAAAAAAGTATGGGATTTGCGAAAAGCAGGCTTAGGAGTATTATCGAATATGGAAGGTGATGCCAAGCCGGTATCAATAATTGAAGATACAGCTGTAAATGTTGAAGTATTGCCTGATTATATGGACGATTTACGGAAAATTCTGGACAAACATAAACTCGAATGTGTTTATCATGCGCATATTGGCTCAGGAGAATTACATTTACGCCCGATTTTAAACCTGAAAGATTCAAAAGATGTTGCAATGTTTAGAACCATAGGTTTAGAAATTGCTCATCTGGTTAAGAAATACAATGGTTCATTAAGTGGTGAACATGGCGATGGCCGTGTGCGTAGTGAATTTATTCCGATAATAATAGGAGAGAAAAATTATAAGTTATTGCAGGACTTAAAATCTGTTTGGGATCCAAATCAAATATTTAATCCCGGAAAAATAGTTGATGTTACTTCAATGACATCTTTTTTACGTTATGAACCGGATCGTGAAGAACGTGAAATTGAAACTATATTTGATTTTTCAAATGTAGGTGGAATAATTCGGGCTACTGAAAAATGTAATGGGAGTGGAGATTGCCGAAAAACAGAAAAATCAGGTGGTACAATGTGCCCAAGTTATATGGCTACTCGAAACGAAAACGATGTTACCCGTGCACGAGCTAATATTTTACGTGAATTCTTAACAACCTCATCCAAGAAAAATCCTTTCGATCATAAAGAGATAAAGGAAGTAATGGATTTATGTTTGTCGTGTAAAGCATGTAAATCGGAATGCCCCTCTAGTGTTGATGTGGCTAAACTAAAAGCTGAATTTTTACAACATTATTACGATGCTCATGGAGTTCCTTTACGTTCAAGATTAATTGCATATATAACAGAGATTAATAAGCTTGGATCCTTATTGCCGGGTGTTTATAATTTCTTTAT